>JAMCYA010000032.1 GCA_023473845.1 Patescibacteria group bacterium | reverse complement strand
GGTACCGGCGGCGTTCAGTAGTTTTTAAACCTTTGGGCGGAAAAGCAATTTCCGCCTTTCGGTTTAAAAATAAATTAACATTTGGTTTATGAGCATCTTTTTACGATTTAAGTCGGGGGTTTCCAGAGCGGCGGCTTCTGCGGCTGTGGTGGTGTTGGCTTTGCCGTTTAAAGCCCTGGCTTCCAGTGGCCAGATTGGCTCTGGTCTAAGCGATATCCGCGGCGAGTTTTCCGGGTCCACGGGCGCTTTCGGTTCTGCAAGCAACGCCACCGAATTAATTGCCTTGATCATCAGGGTGCTGCTGTTGGTCGGCGGCGCGATTGCTGTGCTGTTTGTGATTATCGGCGGCTACCAGTATCTGACCTCCGGCGGCAATGAGGAGTCGGCGGAAAAGGGCCGCAAAACCGTAACCAACGCGCTTATTGGCGTGGTGCTAATAGTTTTGGCCTGGGTGATTGTTAATGTGGTGGTAGGTACGATTAGCCAATAAAATCATGTTTTTATCTGAGCACAAACAAGCCTTGCGCAGCATTTTAAGCCTTCAGTTTTTGCTAGCCCTGGTTTTGACTTTCGGCTTATTTGCCAGGATCAGTTCAGCCGCCCTGACTTGTCCGGACGGCACCACGGAAAAAGCCGGGATCTGTATACCCGTGAATAACAACAGTACTGACAGTATTCTGGGCAGCGACAGCTTGGTGGGACTAATCAAGAACGTGCTTAATATTTTGCTGTACATTGCGGGAGCAATCTCCGTCCTTTTCGTGGTAATCGGCGGCTACCAGTATCTAAGTTCCGGCGGCAACGAAGAAGCGGCGGAAAAAGGCCGCAAGACCGTAACCAATGCCATTATTGGAATTGTAGTGGTGGTGCTGGCTTTTACCATTATCAATGTGGTGGTGGGCACCTTAGCCAAATAAACAAACAATTTAAAATCCGTCCGGCAGTTTGCCGGACGGATTTTTTATTCTGAAAGTTATTTTACTTCTTTTGTAAAGTTGGGGTCATTTTTCCTCAAGTCCCGTCTTTGCTGCTGGTCAATCTGCTTCATTTCTTTTTCGTGCAAATCGTGTTCGGCCTGCATGCGCTCTTCGGGAGTGGAGCCCGGAGTGAGGTTGACTTCGGTTTCCTCGCCAATGGTGGCGGTTTTTATCTTGGTCGCTCCGGTGGTTTCCGCAGTCCTTAAAGCTTGGCCTTGGCGCTGGGTTTTTTCCCGCTCCAGCTGTTCCTGTTGCCTGAGCTGGTCCTGGCGGGCGCGGTTGGCTTCCCTTTCCATCTGCTCCTGGTGGCGCTGTGCATCTCTTTGCATCTCTTCCTGCTGCCGCATTCTGTCTCTTTGCTTCTGGGCTTCGATTCTGGCCCTTTCCGCTTTATACTGGAGCATGTCGCTTACAGTATTCTGGGCAGCCCAAATAGCATCGCTGCCATCCATGGCCTTGGCGTTTTCTTGCATCATCATGGCTCCGCCGCCCAAAGCCGCGCCTAAACCTAAGGTCCGGGCTATCTTACTGGTGCGCATTCTTTGGAAAATACCTTTTTTTGCTTTAGGTTTGTCTTCGGGAGCTTTGAAATTTTCCGCTCCTTCAGGCCGCATGCCGTTTTCTATAGACATAATGGTTTTATGATTAATGCTCAGAAAAGCATTTATATGCTGCTATAATTATAGCAGAAAAAGCAAGACTTGTCAAGAAAATTCAATAATGGTAAACTTACGGAGCTAAAGTTTGTAACGCCCGGGCAAGTGGCGGAATTGGCATACGCGCTAGCCTTAGGAGCTAGTTCCCGCAAGGGATTGAGGGTTCAAGTCCCTCCTTGCCCACCATAACAGCGTATTGAGCCGGATAGGGAAATGGGCTATAATTCATTAACTTGGAATTAAGATAAAGAGTATGGGAAAATTTGTAAAAAATATTTTGATTATCCTGATCGGTTTTCTGATTATCTCCCAGATTTTCGCTTTGATGCAGCCGGACGTAAAGAGCAAGGAAGTCAAAATTTCCGACATTGTTAACCTCGTAGACCAGGAAAAAGTCGACAGCCTGACCGTGACCGATAACCAGGTGACAGCCAAGGTTAAAGACAGCGACACCCAGGAGTACGCGAGCATTGGCCCGAACACGAACATCTATGAAATTTTGGACCGCTATGGCCTGGCCAAGGACAAAATCCGCAAGGCCAACATAGAAGAAAAGCCGGCCAGCGCCTGGAGCAATTTTGCCTCCAGTGTTTTGCCGTTTTTGATTCCGTTTGCCTTGGTGACTGTGGCAATATATTTTTTCATGCGTCAGGTGCAAGGGTCCAACAACCGCGCCATGTCTTTCGGCCAGAGCAGCGTCAAGCTTTCGGATGAGCGCAAGAACAAGGTGAAGTTCGCAGATGTGGCCGGAGC
Source organism: Patescibacteria group bacterium (assembly GCA_023473845.1). Classification (GTDB taxonomy): domain Bacteria; phylum Patescibacteriota; class Doudnabacteria; order UBA920; family UBA920; genus JAMDEL01. Next base: position 6,665 of record JAMCYA010000032.1, on the reverse strand, counting down.
CAAGGAAGCCAAAGAAGAACTGAAAGAAATTGTGGAGTTTCTGCGCATGCCCCAAAAGTTTTTATCTCTGGGGGCAAAAATTCCCAAAGGCGTTTTGCTGTTGGGGAGTCCGGGCGTGGGCAAAACCATGCTGGCCCGCGCCGTGGCTGGCGAAGCTAACGTGCCCTTCTTCCATATTTCCGGTTCCGAATTCGTGGAAATGTTTGTGGGCGTGGGCGCTTCCCGCGTGCGGGACTTGTTCCGGAAAGCCAAAAAGAACGCGCCCTGCATTGTTTTTATAGATGAAATTGATGCCGTAGGCCGCCAGCGCGGCGCGGGTTTGGGCGGCGGCCATGACGAACGCGAACAGACTTTGAACCAAATTCTGGTGGAAATGGACGGCTTTGAGACCGACACCAATGTAATTGTGATGGCCGCCACCAACCGGCCGGATGTTTTGGATCCGGCCCTGTTAAGGCCCGGCCGCTTTGACCGCCAGGTGGTGCTGGATTTGCCCGATATCCGCGACCGCGAGGAAATTTTGAAAGTCCACGCCAAAAACAAGCCTTTATCCAAGGATGCGAACTTGCGCAAAATTGCCGAACGCACGCCTGGCTTTTCCGGCGCGGATTTGGCCAACCTGCTGAACGAAGGCGCTATCCTGACTGCGCGCCGCAACAAAAAAGAGATTGGCGAAGCCGAGCTGAAAGAATCGGTGGAAAAAGTCATGCTGGGACCGGAACGCAAAAGCCATATTTTATCGCCGAAAGAAAAAGAAATTACCGCTTACCACGAAGCCGGGCATGCCCTGGTGGGAACGGTACTGCCTTATTCCGACCCGGTGCACAAAGTTTCCATTATCTCCCGGGGCCGCGCGGCGGGCTATACTATGAAATTGCCCGTGGAAGACCGCCACTTGCAGACCAAGAGCAGCTTTTTGGATGAAATTGCGGCGCTGCTGGGCGGTTACGCTGCGGAAAAATTGGTGTTCGGCGAACTTACCACCGGAGCTTCCAATGACTTGAAAGTGGCTACGGGTATGGCCAGGAAATTGGTGATGACTTACGGCATGAGCGAAGAACTGGGGCCGATTGCCCTGGGCGAGCACCACGATATGGTCTTTTTGGGCCGGGAAATTACGGAACAAAAAAATTACAGCGAAGATGTTGCCAAGAGGATTGACGAAGAGGTTTCCCGCCTGATGCGCCAGGGCCTTAAGACCGCCACCGATAATCTGACCAAATACCGGACGCATCTGGACGCCATTGCCCAGCGTTTGGTAAAAGAGGAAACCCTGGAACAGGAAGATTTCAACCAGATGGTAAAGGAAATTATTCCTGCTGAAAAACAAAAACAAGAAGAGGTTGCTGTCCACCAGGAGGCTCCGGCCCCGGCGCCGCAGGACAAGCAATAACAAGCGGGCTTTTATTATGGAGCAGTTTGTCCGGATAACAAAAAAAGCCTTAATTTACTCCAGCTCCCACTTTGGCTGGTGGCTTTTGGTTCTGTTTCAGTTTGCGGGCTTCTGGCTGGCCGGTTTGGGCGTAAAAAGAATTTGGCACTCGCCGGTTTACTGGCTGTTTATTGTGTTGGGTTTGCTGCTTGGGGCTTTTTTTACCACCCGGCTGTGGCTGGAAATCCAGGCGGAGTATGAGCATTGGGCGCAGGACGGCCGCCGATTGCCGGGTTTTTTTTCCGTGGAATTCTCTTGGCTGGCGCTGGGTATGGCCGGCCAAATGGCTGCAGCTGGCCTGTTGTTTTGGGCAGTGAGAACCTTGTGGCTCCACTGGGCCGTGCGGATACTGGTTACCAGCCTGTGCCTGGTTTATTTTTTGGGCGTCCAGCTGTTTTGGGTTATTTTTAGACAAAAACTGGAAAATTCCATCAGGCTGTCCGGGGAATTGTGGCAGAAGCGCGCGCAGGTGCCCGCGGCCAGTGCTTTGGTGCTCATGCTGGCCAATGGGTTGGCTTTTTCTTTGGCCAGAATAGGTTTAAGCTCGCTGTTTTCAGAGGGGTTTTCAGATTTCGGAAGTTCTGCTAAACTATGGCTATTGGCAACGCTCTTTTTGCTTCTCGCGGTGGCAATTATGGTCTGGTTGAATAACTTTCTGGTGATTGGGTTTATGGAGTTTGTGCGCACACAGAAAGGCAAGGATAGCGAAACCGTGCCCCGCGCGGCGTGGCTCCCAGCTGCCAATAAATAAGCGAAAAATATTCGGACGGTTAGCTCAGTTGGTAGAGCATCTCTTTGACGTAGAGAGGGTCAGAGGTTCGAATCCTCTACCGTCCACCAGAACGCTTTGAAAATTAAAAGCCAAAAAGTCAAAGTTACAATTTAAAATTCAAAAAAGAATTTTAGTTTTGAGTTGTAGTTTTGAGTTTCGGCGAGGACGAAAGTTCATGCCCATGCTCAATAAGGCGGAGATAGAGAAAATCCTCCAAACCACCATGAATAACCCGGACTTGTATTTGTCCGCGTTCACCCACCGGTCCTATTTGAATGAGAACCGGTCTTTTCATTTGCCTCACAACGAGCGCCTGGAGTTGTTTGGGCGACGCTGTGCTGGAATTGGCCGCAACCGAGTACCTCTACCGCAATTACCCGCATCCCGAAGGCGAGCTGACTAATTTCAGGAGCGCGTTGGTAAACTATAAAATGCTTTCCGAAATCGCCCGCCGCCTCGGCTTTGAAAAGTTTTTGCTCATGTCCAAAGGAGAAGCCAAGGATACCGGGCGCGCCCGCCAGGTGATTCTGGCCAACTGCATTGAAGCGGTTATCGGTGCCATGTATATAGATTCGGGCTACCAGACCTGCACCAATTTTATCGGCCGGGAAATTTTGGTGGAACTGCCGAAGATTATTGAAGGCGAAACTTACCTGGATCCCAAAAGCCGCCTGCAGGAACTTGTCCAGGAAAAATCGGGCATTACCCCGACGTATGGCGTGGTTTCGGAAAGCGGGCCTGACCACAATAAAACTTTCGTGGTCGCGGCCTTTGTCGGCAATGATGAAGTTGGCCGGGGCGAGGGGCCTTCGAAGCAGGAGGCGGAAATTGCCGCGGCAGAGAGCGCGCTCAACAACAATAAATTTTGATTTTGAAAATTCCTGACAAACAAAAATAAATGTACTTAAAGCGGTTAGAAATTCACGGCTTCAAATCTTTTGCCCATAAGACCACTTTGGAATTCTCCAAAGGGATTATTGCCATTGTGGGGCCAAACGGCAGCGGCAAAAGCAATGTGGCCGATTGTTTGCGCTGGGTTTTAGGCGAACAATCCGCCAAGCTGATGCGCGGCAAAAAAGCGGACGATGTGATTTTTGCCGGTTCGGATAAAAAAACCCGGCTGGGTTTTGCCGAGGTAGCGGCGACTTTTGACAACCAGGATCGCCGCATTCCCGTGGACGCGCCGGAAGTGAGCCTGGGCAGGCGCGTGGACCGCAGCGGCAACAGCGAGTATCTGATTAACGGCCAGCAGGTGCGGCTGTTGGATATTGTGGATTTGGTTTTAAAGAGCAACATCGGCACTTCCCGCTATACCGTTATCGGCCAGGGCACGATTGACCAGATGGTACTGGCCGGTTCCGGCGAAGTTAAAAGCCTGGTGGACGAAGCCAGCGGCGTAAAAACCTATTATATGAAGCGCGACAAATCTTTGCGGCGTTTGGAACAGACCGCGCAGAATTTGATGCGGGCCGAGGACTTGATTGCGGAAATTGAGCCGCGGCTAAAGTCGTTGCGCCGCCAGGCCAAAAAAATGGAAGCCCGGGCTGAATTGGAGCAGGAGCTGCGGCTGTTGCAGCGCGAGTATTTTGGCAAAACTTTTTGGCTGTTAAAAACCCAGATTGACGGCTACCAGGAACAGATTGATTTGCTTGCCGGCCAGCGGGGCGAAGTGGACGCCCGGCAGCGCGCTATGCGCGCGCATAACGAGGAGCTGGAAAAGGGCAATCACGGGCAGCTCGACAAATACCGGGAAATCCAGCAGCATTTGGAATTGCTGCAAAAGCAAAAAAATAAAGTTTTGGAAGAGCTCAGCTTGGTCCGCGGTAAAATGCAGAGCCAAAAAACCGCGGTCGCCGGCGACCCCCGGACTTTGCAGGTGGAAATTCATACCCTGGCTAAAAAACTTGAAGAAGTAAAAGAGCAGATCCAGAAAACTACAAATGAGCAGGCGGGTTTTAAGGCGCAGGTGGCGGTCCAGCGCCAGTTGTTGGAGCAGATAAAAACCAAGCTGGCCGGCCTGTATGCTCAGGCGCAGGGGGGTGTGGGGCAGATGAACTGGGAAGGTTTTGAAAAAGATTTTGTTGTTCTTGATGAACTGGTGGAGAAATTTTACAGCAGTCTAGAAGCCAACCGGCCCTGGCAGGAGGTGCAGGTTGTGGCCTTGAACCTTAAGCAGCAATTTTACAAATTTAAGGCCGTGGTCCGCCAGTCCGTGCTAGATCCGCAGCATATTAACCAGGTTCAGCAGCAGATTGCCGTCTTGCAAAACGAAAAAGAGGATTTGGACCAGGCTTTGCAGAATTTGCAGACCGGCCTGTCCAAGACCGAGATTTACCTCAATTTTTTACACAAGGACGAAGAAGGCTTGGAGCAGCAAAAACTGCATTTGGATCTGGAGCTGAAAAAAGCCGTCAGCCACTCCATGGATGATTTTTTGAAAGGCATGTTGGAGGAAGAGAGCCGGTTGAAAAAACAGGTGGATGGCCTGGCTCAGGAAATTACCACAGTGGAAGGGTTGTTTAAAAAGCAGCAGGATGAGCAGGGCCACTTGCAAAAAGCCCTGCACCAGGCCGAGCTGTCTTTGCGGGATCAGCAGGACGAACTTTCTAAAATCAAGGACCGAATTTCCGCTTTGTCCGTGGACAAGGCCAAATACGATACCCAGATGGAAGTGGTGGCCGAGGAGGTTACCCGGATTTTGGGCCCGGAAATTTTGGCCAACATTGCCGAGAAAAAAGTCGAAGGCGCCAGCCCGGATTTGGAAAACCGCATTACCCGTCTGAAAAACCAGCTGGACATGATTGGCGGCATGGACGAGCTGACGTTGAAAGAATACCAGGAGACCGAAGCGCGGTTTACGAGCCTGTCCGCCCAAGTGGAAGACTTGAAAAAATCCATGCAGGATTTGCGCAACATTATTGACGAGCTGGACGAACATATTAAAGTAAAGTTTAACGAGGCCTTTGCCCGCATCAATGAAAAATTTGAACAGTATTTCCGGATTTTGTTTAATGGCGGCCGGGCATATTTGAGCCTGGTGCGGAGCGAGGAACAGCAGGCGGAGGCGGCTCAGGCTGCGGCTGAAGAAGAGGGAGCATAGCCAAAAGCGGACAGCCCTGATGGCCTTAGGCCGGAAGAAAAAATCGTAGCCAAATACGAAAAGGGCGTGTCCAACGTGGTGGGGATAGAAATCAAAGCCACGCCTCCGGGAAAAAAACTTTCTTCCATTCAGTCCCTGTCCGGCGGAGAAAGAAGTCTGACTTCCATTGCCCTGCTCTGCAGCCTGCTGACCTGTTTTCCCTCGCCCTTTGTCGTTTTGGACGAAGTGGATGCGGCGCTGGACGATGCCAACACCATCCGTTTCGGCCAGATTTTGGGCACGCTTTCCGACCAGACTCAATTCTTAACCATTACCCACAACCGCGAAACCATGGCCCAGGCCAATATTTTATATGGCGTAACCATGGGCGACGACGGGGTCAGCAAACTTTTGTCTGTAAAATTGGAACAAGCTAAAGCTTTCGCCAAATAAATTTTATGATTGAACAAATTATTTCCCTGGTTACCGGGTTTATCATCCATACCATTTCCGCTTTTGGCTATCTCGGAGTTGCCGCGCTTATGGGCATTGAAAGCGCGTGCATACCTCTGCCTTCTGAAATTATTGCGCCCTTTGCGGGGTTTTTGGCTTCCACCGGACGTTTCAGCCTGTGGGGCGTGGCAGTGGCCGGCGGCGTGGGCAGCATGCTTGGCAGTTGGCTTACGTACGAAATTGGCAGGTGGGGCGGGCGGCCTTTTGTGGAAAAATACGGCAAATATATTTTAATTTCTCGCCACGATCTGGACATTGCGGACAAATTTTTTGAAAAGTACGGCCATCTTTCCACGTTTATTGGCCGTATGTTGCCAGTGGTCAGGACTTTTATTTCCCTGCCAGCGGGCATCGCCAGAGTGAAACTGGTGCCGTTCCTCCTTTACTCTTTTATTGGCAGCGTAATCTGGACATATATTCTGGCTTTTTTCGGCATGAAGTTGGGGGAGAACTGGGGCGCGCTGCGCAACCAGCTGCACGGATTTGATACTGCCATCATAGGTTTGATCCTCTTATTCGGAATCTACTGGGTTTATCGGCATATAAAAAACAGCCGCCGGGCCTGACGAGTTTTGTGCCGCGAGGGTTGACCAACCCCCTGCGAAATGGTAGAATGTGTTCACGCTCTTTTTCCATCGCAAGCCGCACCCCAACAATTCCGAGTTGCTGCTTAGGAATTTACGGCCAGGCTGAAAGATGGCTGATATTTAAACTTTCATACTTACACTATGCTGATAATTAGACTCCAGCGGACAGGCAAAAGAAACCAGGCCGACTTCCGTATTATTTTGGCGGAAAAAACCGCGGCTGCTCAAAAAAAATTCCAAGAAGTTTTGGGTAACTATAACCCGCGCAAGAAAAATTTTCGG
>JAMCYA010000042.1 GCA_023473845.1 Patescibacteria group bacterium | reverse complement strand
GGCAGCTTGTCGGCCGCCAAATAAATCCGCTGTCCGGGCTTGCTAACGCGCTTGATGCCGCTGATCACGGAGTCGCCGGATTCTGAATACTTGAGCTGAACCTGCAACTGTTTTTGTTCCGCGGCTTCTTCCTTAACTCCGGCCAAAAAGCCTTCTTTCAAAAGCAGGCTGGCCAGATTGTACTTGAACTTCGAATAAGGCAAAACCACCTCGGCCTTGTGGGCAAGGCTGGCATTCCTGATTCTAGTTAGCATGTCGGAAATTGGATCGGTGTACATATCAAAATTAAAATTAAAAACTCTGTTTAAACTTTACCAAGAAGCTTTTACCACTCCGGGGATTTCGCCTTTGCTGGCCAATTCCCTGAAGCAGATTCTGCAAAGCTCAAAGTCCCGCATATAAGCCGCCTTGCGGCCGCATTTCCAGCAGCGCCTGATGACCCGGGTGGAGAACTTGGGAGCTTTGCGGCTCCGTTTAGATTTTGCGATTTGTGCTTGAGTAGCCATATCTAGTTGACTGATGCTTGAATAAAAATAAGTGACTAAAATTTAAACGGAAACTTCATCTGCTTGAGCAATTCCAGGGCGATTTCATCCTTGCCGGCATTGGTGACAATGGAAACTTCGAAGCCGAAAATATGTTCGAGTGCGGAAGCGGAAATTTCGGGAAAAACCAAATGTTCTTTGATGCCCAGGTGGTAATTGCCGCGGCCGTCAAAGCCTTTGGGAGACACGCCTTGGAAATCGCGCACGCGGGGCAATGCCACGCTAATCAGCTTGTCCAAAAAGCTGTACATTCGATAGCCTCTTAAAGTGCACATCAGGCCCACAATCTGGTTTTCCCTGACCTTGAAGCCGGCAATGGATTTCCTGGCCTTAGTCCTCACAGGCGCCTGGCCGGTAATCTTGGCCACATCTTCGGCAATGGCGTCAATGGTCTTGGCGTCTTTTAGGATTTTCCCCACGCCCACGTTAACAACAATTTTCTGGATATGCGGCACCTGCATGACATTCTTAAAACCGAACTTAGCCTTAAGAGCCGGGGCGATTTGCTTATTGAATTGTTCCTGTAATCTTTCCATATGATAGTTATGATGAACTTTGTTCTGAATTAGACGGCCTTGCCGCTGCCTTTGGCAATGCGCTGCTTGTTGCCATTTTCCAGATAAGTGTAGCCGATGCGGGTAGGCTGGCCGCTGCTGGAATCAACCAACATCACCTTGGAAACCGGAAACGGGGCTGGAAATTCCACTTTCTTGCCCGGCTGGCCGGCATCCCGGCTTTTTTCAAAACGGGTGTGGACATTTACGCTTTCCACTACTATCCGGCCAGCGGCCGGAAGCACCCGGATAACCTTGCCGCTCTTGCCCTTGTACTTGCCGGAGATAACCTTGACGGTATCGCCCTTTTTAATTTTCATCTTCATGGTCGCCATAGTCTTTGTTGATTAAATAACTTTACAGCTGATAAATAGGTTAAATTACTTCCGGGGCTAAAGATACAATTTTCTTAAAGCCGTCTTCGAACTTGCCCAAAGCCTTTTCGCGGATTTCCCGAGGGATGGGACCGAAAATGCGGGTGCCTTTGGGATCGCCGTTTTCTTTGGCCACCAGGACGCCGGCGTTCTCGTCAAAACGGATATAAGAACCGTCCTTGCGGCGGATTTCCTTGCGCAAACGCACAATCACCGCATAAACCTTGTCGCCTTTTTTCACCGAGGAATTCGGGGCGGCCTGCCGCACGCTGCCGGCCACAATGTCGCCGATACGCGCAAAGCGGTTGCTGTTTTTGCCGTTGACCGAAAACACGTTAACGACTTTGGCGCCGGTGTTGTCGGCTATTTTAATGTAGGATCTGACTTGTAACATACTTTATGCTTTAAAAGCTGGTAAATTGATTAAGCTTTGCTAACGACCTTAAACTTCTTGTCGTGGCTGTAAGGCCGGGCAGATTCAATAACCACGCGCTCGCCCTTCTTGTATTCATTGTTCTCGTCGTGGGCCTTATACTTCTTGGACACCGTATAAGTCTTCTTGTACTTGGGGTGGCGCTTTTTCTGGTCAACCTTAACCACGACGGTCTTGTCCATTTTGTCGGAGACCACGATGCCGGTTATCTGCTGTTTTTTTGTAACTTTGGAGGTCATCTTAAAGCTAATTATTGGATAAATGATTCGCCGGGCTATTTAGTGAGGTGTAAAAAAGTCATAATGCGCGCCACATCTTTTTTAACCTGCTTCAGCTGGTGCGTATTTTTCAACTGCTTAAGGCGGTTCTTTACCGCGAGGTTGTGGGCTTTCTCGTTCAGCTCTTCCAGCATTTTTCTGGCTTCGCCCGCAGACATATTTTTTAATTCCTTGTACTTCATAAAATCGCTCTGGCTTAAGTGATTAACTCTGGCTTGCTTTGACCAGAAACTTGGATTTAACCGGCAGCTTGTAGCTGGCCAGCCGCATAGCTTCCTTGGCCTGGACTTCGGTTACGCCGTCCATTTCAAACATAATCCGGCCGCGCTTGACCACGCACACGAAGTGGTCAACCGCACCCTTCCCGCCGCCCATCGGAGACTCGTTGCCGTGGACAGTCACCGGCTTATCCGGGAAAAGCCTGATCCAAATCTTGCCGCCCCTTTGCACATAACGGGTCATGGCGCGCCGGGCCGCTTCAATCTGCCGGGCGGTAATCCAGCCGCTCTCCATGGCCTTGAGCGCAAATGTGCCGAAAGCCATCTCCTGGCCGGCCGTGGCTTTGCCGTAAGTGTGGCCGCGGTGGTGTTTTCTGTGTTTAAGCTTTTTAGGAAGTAACATAGGAGTATAAAAAATTAAATCGGTTAGTTGGCCCTGGCTCTAAAGCTGCCCTGTTTTGGCGCAGCCGCCACTGCGGGACGGTTTTCAAAAATATCGAAAAATACGCACCAGACTTTAATTCCCACCGTGCCGTAGGTCGTAAAAGCGGTGGAGCGGGCAAAATCGATATCCGCGCGCAGGGTGTGCAGGGGAATTTTACCCACGGACAAATGCTCTGTGCGGGCAATTTCCGCGCCGTTTAAGCGGCCGCCGATGGCGACTTTAACCCCTTTGGCGCCGGCGTTCATTACCTGCTCCAGAGACTGCTTCATCAGCCGGCGGAAAGCCACGCGCTTCTCAATCTGTTCGGCAATGGTGTTGGCGACTACCTGGGCCTGGAGGTTAATGTCCCGGACTTCTTCAATATTGACTTTCAAATCCTTTTTTAAGGCCAGCTTCTGTTTAATCTTCTTTTTCAGCTCTTCAATGCCTGCGCCGCCCTTGCCGATAATCAAACCCGGCTTGGTTGTCTTGATAATAACGGTAATGGTGCCATCATTGAAGCGTTCAATGTCAATCCTGACCATGCCTGCGGTCTTGAGGTGCTTTTCCAGGTATTCGCGGATTCTTACATCCTCTTCCAGCTGCTTGGCGTAATGACCTTTGGAAAACCACCTGGACTTCCAGGTATCGGTGATCTTAAGTCTTAACGATGTCGGGTTAATCTTATGGCCCATTTTTATAAACTTAATTTAAAATTGAAATGCTCTTAAAAATTTAGACGCCGGATTTACGGTTGAACAACCTGCGCTTCTGCTGAACTTTGTTCTGCTTGACCTGGTCTTCGGTTTTGCCGACCTGGCTTCTGCGGCCTTCGGTTTTTGCCGGCTTGGTGGTGGTGGCGATTTCCTGGTCAACTGACGGAGTTGTTTTTTCCTGCTGCTTTTTGAAAAGCTGGAACTTGGACTTAACCGCTTTGCCGCCGGTCCGGGCTTCAAGCACCACGTTCACGTGGCACATTTTGCGCTTGATGGTGAAGGCGCTGCCGCGGGCACGGGGCATGTAGCGCTTCATAACTTTGCCCATATCCGTGGTCAGGCTCTTAATATAAAGCTGTTCCGGCTGGAGGGAAAAATTATTCTGCGCATTGGCGACCGCGGACTTCAGCAGCTTTACCAGCATTAGAGAAGCTTTCTTGTTGGTATGCTGGAGCTGGTGGATAGCGGTCAGTACGTGCATGCCTTTCACCATATTGGTCACTAATCTCATCTTTCTCGGGGCAATCCTGAGGTGGCGTAAGCTGGCTTCAACCAGCTGCTTATTCTGTTTTGCCTTAACTTCTGGCATAAATCGAAATTCCTGTTCTTAATTCAAAATTACTCTTACTTCTTGGCCGGTTCGGTTTTGGCGGCCTGCAGCTTGGCCTTCTCGGCCTCGGCTTTGGCGGCTTCCTGTTCCTTGGCCATTTTACCGCCGTGCCGGATGAACTTGCGGGTCAGGGCAAACTCTCCCAGCTTGTGGCCCACCATGTTTTCCGTGACAAAAACCGGCAGATGGGCCCGGCCGTTGTGGACCAGGAAAGTAAACCCGACGAACTCCGGAGCAATTGCGCTGTCCCTAGACCAGGTTTTTATCTGGTCTTTGCCGGCTTTTCCGGCCAGGACTTTCTTCATTAAGCGCTCGTCGATGTATGGACCTTTTTTTGAACTTCTAGACATAAAATTGGATTAATAGGCTTAAGTTATTTGGCTCTGCGGTTAACAATCATGGGGTTGCTGTACTTCTTCTTCTTTCTGGTCCTGACACCCAAAGCGTGCTTGCCCCAGGGAGTCTTCGGATATTTCAGCCCAATCGGGTTATGGCCTTCACCACCGCCATGGGGATGATCCACCGGGTTCATGACTTTACCGCGAACCGTCGGGCGCCAGCCCATCAGCCGCATGCGGCCGGCCTTGCCGATGCGCACATTCATCCAGTCGGCATTGGCCAGCTGGCCAATGGAGGCGGCGCAGGTTTCCCTGACCTTGCGGATTTCTCCGCTCGGTAATTTGAGCATGGCATAACCGGCTTCGGTATTCTGCAAAATGCAATAACCGCCGGCACTGCGGGCCAATTTTCCGCCCTGTCCGGGAATCAATTCCACATCGTTTACAAAAGTGCCGACCGGAATGCTTTTAAGCATGAGCCGGTTGCCGGGCAAAATTTCAGCCATCTCGCCGTAGACCACCTGCTGGCCGACCTTCAGGCCCTGCGGAGTCAAAATATAGCGCTTCTCCCCGTCTTTGTAGGAGACCAAAGAAATAAAGCAAGTGCGGGTCGGATCATACTCAATGGTCATAACTTTGGCCGGAATGCCTTTTTTGTCCGCCCGGTTGAAATCTACAACCCGGACCTTGCGCCGAAAACCGCCGCCCTGATGGCGCACGGTAATTTTGCCGGAATTATTCCGGCCGGCGGGACGGGCTTTGTAAACCACCAGCTTTTTCGGAGTCTTGTGGTTCTTTTCCAAAACCGAATAATCAGTCACGCTTTGGATGCGCCTGCCGGGAGAAGTTGGTTTGTATAACTTTACTGCCATAATATAAAAATCTTATTTAGATTAAACAATATCGCTTACGCCTTCAATCTTATCGCCTTTTTTCAAAGTCACAATGGCTTTCCTGAAATTGGAAGTGCGGCCCGAAGCCCGGCCGGAGACCTTGGTCTTACCCTGAGTGTTCACCACGTTCACCCTTAACACTTTAACTTTGTACATGCGTTCAACCGCTTTTTTAATCTCCACTTTGTTAGCCGCTTTCAACACATTAAAGACATACTTGTTTAGGGAAGTCAGGTGGCCGGCTTTTTCGGAAATCCGGGGCTGGAGGAGGATTTGGGGCATCTTCACCACCGCACCCTGGTCGGCTGCGGCTGTCTTGTTATCTGCTTTTTTGCTTGGCTGGGCCATAATAAATAAATCCTAAATTAAGCTTTTTTCACGCTCTTAACTTTCAAATAGGTCTTTTCAATTACAGGCAGGCTGTCTTTGAGCACTAGCAGGCTGTCGGCTTTCATTACATCCACAACATTCAGGCTGGAAGCCAAGATGGAGCTGACTTTCGGCAAATTGCGGGAAGCCCTGACCAGATTCTTTTCGCTTTTAGGCAAAACCAGCATAACGTTCTTGCCCAAATTTTTTACCGCCTGCTTGAAAGCTTCCACCACCTTCACAAACTCCTTGGTCTTTACAGGGTCCAAATGGATATTGTCTACTACCAAAAAATTACCCGCCTGGACTTTGTCGGAAAGGGACATAAACAAAGCTTTGCTCTTGGCTTTTTTGTTTATCTTCAATTCCCAGTTCCGGTCGGCTCGCGGTCCGAAGGTTACGCCGCCGTGCCGCCAGATGGGGCTGCGAATGGACCCGACGCGGGCGCGGCCCGTGCCTTTTTGCTTCCAGGGCTTTTTGCCGCCACCGGATACTTCGCCGCGGGTCTTGGTGTTGGAATTGCCTTTGCGGGTGCCCCTCTGCTGAATGCGGGCTGCCTCTGCCAAAAGGTGCAAAGAGGGCTTAACCTCAAAAATCTTGGGGTTTAAGTCCAATTCGCCGACGTTTTCCGCTTTTTGGTTGTAAAGGGTAACTTTCATAAAAAATTAGCAGTTAGGGTGGAAATTATTTTTTCTTCTTTTCTTCCTTAACTTCAATAACTTTAACCACGGGCTTAACTTTACCGGTGGAAACAATCCTGATAATGCCGTTGCGGTGCCCCGGGACTGCGCCTTTCAGGCTAATTAGCTTGCGTTTCGGATCCACTTCCACAACCTGAAGATTTTTGACCGTGGCCTGCAGTACGCCCATATGGCCGGACATGCGCAAACCTTTGCGGGTATGCTGCGGAAACCTCTGGCCAATAGAACCCACGCTCCGGGGACGGTCATGGCCGTGGCTGGCCGGAAAACCGGCAAAGCCGTGGCGCTTCATGGCCCCGGCAAAGCCGCGGCCCTTGGAAACGCCCACCACATCAACCATTTCCCCTACCTGGAAGCCGCTTAAATCCAGCTTCTGCCCGGATTTATATTCGCCCGGATTTTCCACGCGGAATTCGGCCAGGTTAGAAAAAGCGCCCAAACCTTTCAGGTGGCCCTGAAGCGGTTTAGACACTTTCTTTTTTTTGCCAAAGCCAATCTGGACGGCGCTGTACTTGTCTTTTCCGGAAGCCTCTTTAATCTGGGTAATTACCATATCTTCAGCTTTAACAACGGTGACCGGGACAATTTCCCCGCTCGCCTCATCAAAGTACTGCGACATATTGAGTTTTTTACCGACTGTGAAGTTCATATTTATAAAAAAATAAAAACGGGTGAATTCACCCGCAAAAATATCAAAGAATGATAGTTTCGGAGTGAATCGTTTTCTGCGGCCCCGAGCCTGCTGTTGGCTATCGGGCCCCAGAACTAATCCACAATAATATTGATAATATGCTAACCCATCTTAATTTCCACATCCACGCCCGCCGGCAGACTGAGGTTTGTCAGCGCATCAATCGTCTTGGGCGTTGCCTGCAAGATGTCGATGAGCCGCTTATGCACCCGCATTTCAAATTGTTCCCGGCTGTCCTTATGGACAAAAGTTGACCTTAAAACCGTATATTTGGTTTTTTCGGTCGGCAAAGGAATCGGACCTGAAATGGTGGCGCCAGTCCTTTTGGCCGTGTCCACAATCTGTTTGGCACTCTGGTCAATCAATTTGTGGTCGTAAGCTCGAATCTTTATGCGGATTCTTGGCGCAGTTGCTTGCTTTTCCATCGCTATTCTGGTTGTGAAAGTGTGGGGTTAATGGAGATTACTAAAATAGGCTTATATAATGCCTTAGCCACTTGCGATATTCTATACTAAGGCCTGTTTTTTGTCAAATCCTAATCCTATTGGAAACTTGAGGCCAAGGAACCATTTTATCCACGTAATTTTTAACAATTTTGGCTTAATTCGGGCATTACCACTAATCTTAGTCTTAATTATGGGGAAAAAACCAATTAAGACTTACCCGGGAGCCCTTTGGCAAACTTTTATCCTTCAAGAAACAATACAACCCCCCTTTCGGGGGGTTGTATTTTATACAGCCTAAAATGAGGCTATTTGATAATCTTGGTAACCACGCCGGCGCCCACAGTGCGGCCGCCTTCGCGGATGGCGAACTTGCCTTTTTCTTCCAAAGCTACCGGAGTGATCAGTTTAATGACCAGCTTCACCGTGTCGCCTGGCATAACCATTTCCTGGCCTTCCGGCAAAGTGACTTCACCAGTCACGTCCGTGGTGCGGACGTAGAACTGCGGCTTATAACCCTTAAAGAACGGGGTGTGGCGGCCGCCTTCTTCTTTAGTCAGAATGTAGACTTCGGCTTCAAACTCGGTGTGCGGGGTAATAGAACCCGGCTTGCACAACACCTGGCCGCGCTCCACGTCTTCCTTTTTGGTGCCGCGGAGCAGAATGCCGGCATTGTCGCCAGCCATACCGCTGTCCAGCTGCTTGTTGAACATTTCAATACCGGTGACCACGGTCTTGGTGGTCGGGCGGATACCGACGATTTCGATTTCATCGGAAAGCTTGACTTCACCGCGTTCGATACGGCCAGTTACGACAGTGCCGCGGCCTTCAATGGAGAAGATATCTTCAATCGGCATCAAAAACGGCTTGTCGGTCTCGCGCTTCGGCTCAGGGATATAAGTATCCAAGGCATCCACCAATTTCTTAATGGAACCTTCGCCCATATCGGAAGTGTCCCCTTCCAAGGCCTTTAAGGCAGAACCGCGAATAATCGGAGTATCTTTGCCCGGATAGTGGTATTTGGTCAACAGGTCGCGGATTTCTTCCTCAACCAAGTCCAAAAGTTCGGCATCCTGGACCATGTCGCACTTGTTCATGTAAACCACGATGTATTTCACACCGACCTGGTCAGCGAGCAAAATGTGCTCGCGGGTCTGCGGCATGGGGCCGTCAGCGGCGGATACCACCAGGATAGCGCCGTCCATCTGGGCCGCGCCGGTAATCATGTTTTTAATGTAGTCAGCGTGTCCGGGACAGTCCACGTGCGCGTAGTGGCGCTTGGCGGATTCGTATTCCACGTGCGCGGTGTTGATGGTAATACCGCGGGCTTTTTCTTCCGGGGCATTGTCAATGCTGTCGTAGGCGCGGGCCTTGGCTCCGCCGGTTTTGGACAACACGGTAGTAATCGCAGCGGTCAAAGTGGTCTTGCCGTGGTCGACGTGACCAATGGTACCCACATTGACGTGCGGCTTGCTACGGTCAAATTTGTCTGCCATTCTTTTTACCTTTCTTTACCCCGATTTTATCGGGGCATTCTGCCCGAGGCCCCCTCATCACTGAGGCTCATCGATTAGCGTCAGTGCCGAGGGTATCTCTTTTTTTCCAGAAACTGGAATCCA
>JAMCYA010000062.1 GCA_023473845.1 Patescibacteria group bacterium | reverse complement strand
AAACATATGGAAAGATTAGAACAAATTCTGCCCGTCGGTCTTTACAATATCCGGCTCGTCCACGCCCTGAACCTGCACGTTGGTTTGCGATACGCGGTCGGCGGTGCTGCCGCTTAAGGGCGCGCCCATGCTTTTCTGGGCCATACCCATCTCCGCATTCGCCATTGGCGCTTCCAGCGCCACCGGACCGCCGCCCCGGCCATAAGCTGCGGTCGTACTCTGAGCCTCGGACAGATAAGCTAAAAATTCTTCTTTGGATGCAAATTTTTTCACATCGGCAATTTCCGGCTTTTGCAGCTCGGCTACCGTAATATTGGAGCTGGCCGTGGAGTTGGAATTCTGGCCGTTGCTGTTCTGCTGCCCGGGCCCGCCGTAAACCGCCGCCCGTTCGCCGCGTTTTTGTCCGGCATAAAAGCTGCCTGCAGCCAGGACAACCACCAAAAGTCCGGCCAGGCCGTAGGCAAAAGTCGGACGGCTGACCCAGGACCAGACTGCCGCAAGACTGAACCCTTCAATCGGCGCAGCCGCCTGCGGCGCTACGGACAAAAGCCGCTGCTTTAAACTGCTTGCAAATGCGGGGTCAATTTTTACATCCGGCCGGCTGGCCAAAAGCGCGCTGACCGCGTGCCTGACTTCGGCTTCGCGGGCTTTAAGTTCGGGCTCGAACCTGAAAAGCTCGTCCAAAATTTGTTCTAATCTTTCCATATGTTTAATTCGGCTTAATAATTTGCAAAATTAATAAAATAACCGGGAGTTTGTCCCGCAAAGAAGCCACGGCCCGGGAAAAGGACATCTTGCAGGCAGCTTCGCTTGCGCCTAAAATTTGTGCTATCTCGCTGTAAGGCAAATCTTCCCAAATTCTCATGACCAGAACCTGTTTTTGCTGGGCGGTCAGCTGTGCCAAGTGGGGCTTAATTTTATCAATCAACAAAGCGGTTTCGGCATCGGTTTCCAAACCGGCTTCGGCGCCGATATCCCAGGCGCTCTCAATGTCTTCCGTGGAAACTGACCGGCGGTAGTGGTCAATCAGCAGGTTCCGGGCAATCTGGAAAAGCCAGGTGGAAAACCGGGCCTTCTGCCCGTTAAAAGAAGCAATCTTATGCCAAGCCTGCAGGAATGCCTGGCTGGTTATATCTTCCGCGGTTTGCTTGTGGTGCGTGCGGTAATACACAAACCGGTAAAGTTTTTCCAAATAAGCGTCGTACAATTGGCCGAAACTTTGGGCGTCGCCCTGCTTGCAGCCGGCTATCAGCCGGTTTTCTTATGTGAGTTCCATATTTTATTGTGTTTATGTTTCTTTATACGCCAGACAAGCCTAAAGGTAACTTAGCGGGCAAAGCCAAATAGCAGCCGGGGCGCGTAAGCCAGCAAGGCCACGGCTTCCCGGAAATAATAGAAAGCCAGTTCATGGGGCGGATAATACCCCGGGTCAGGCGCGCTCCAGTAGACCGGGCTAAAGCCTGCTGCCCGGGCCACCAATACGGCCCGCGCGAGATGGAACCGATCGCTGACCACAACCAGGCTTTTTACCCCAGGAGCCAAAGCTTTGGTATTTTCCAAATTTTCATACGTAGTGCGGGACCCCTCTTCCAGCAGCAGCGGCGGAGTGGTGGTAGAATTTTTCAAAATGACTTTTTTCATGTAGCCGGCCTCGGAGATATCCTGGTCCGAAACTCTGCCCCCGGACAAAATCATCAAATCTGCTTCGCCCGAATTGTAGACCCGCAAGCCTTCCAGGCTCCGGTTATACAAGGCCGGGGTGTTAATGGCTGCGCCTAGAATAATTACCGCATCGGCCCTTGAAATGCGCGGTTTAGTCTGGCCGAAAATTACCACGAACAAAAGCGAGGCCAAAAATACGCCTCCCGCTGCAAGTATAAAAATTCTGAAAATCCTCCAAGCCTTCTTCATCTCTTTATAATATCACGAAAATCCGCCCCTCCCAATTGCCAGGGTCTTGGCAATTTTGGGGATTTATTTTATAATACGCTAGTTGCCAAGACATTGGGGTATAGCCAAAAGGTCAAGCAAGCGGCTCGTAAGCCGCTCATTCCTAGGCTTGCCCTGTCACCTTTTAAAACTTTACATATTTTTCTTAACTTTCTGGTTGGGGTCCAACGTTTGTTGGGGTGTAGCCAAGCGGTAAGGCAAGCGGCTCTGAACCGCTCATTCCTAGGTTCGAATCCTAGCACCCCAGCCAGAAGAGTAAGAAAAAAGTGACAGGGTGAAAATCCTAGCACCCCAGCCAAAAAACCTAACCGCCCAAAAGGGGCGGTTTTATGATATAATCAAAGAACGATATGAGCGACAAAGACCTGGAAAACAAAATACAAACCTTTCGCGAACTGGGCAAAGAAAACCCGAACGTAAACGTCAATCTGCTCATGATGAATGCCCTGGAAACGGAAAGCGAAAATAAAATTTCGGCCAAGTCATACAAGTGGCCGTACCTTATTTCCGTAGGCGCTCCCCCGTTCGGTCTGATTTACGTTTTCAAATACTACTTTAGCAGTGACGAAAACGACCAAAGGGCAGCCAAAATTTGCCTGTTCTTGACGATTATTTCAGTAATTGCTTTTTTTGCCTTCAGCAAAGCGTTGTTTTCCAGTTCCGGAACCAGCCTGCAGCAGATTGAACAAATTAAGCCTTCGGACATCCAGCAGCTAAACCAATAGCCCCCTCTAAAAACTACCGCCTCTTCGGGCGGTTTTATGTTAGTATTTAAATATGAACTTCCGGCTCAGCCCGTATTCCAAAATATTCTGTCTGGCGTTTTTCTTTGTCTTGCTGCTCCAGCTGGTCGGAGTGTTTTCTTTTCAGGTTAACAGCAAAAAGCTCAAAGAATTTGACCCTTGGCAACCGGCTTATTCCAATACTTCCGTACCCCTTTTCGCCCGCTGGGATTCCGGCTGGTATACGGCCGTAGCCAAATACGGTTACTACTTAAACCCCGGCCAAAACTCCACGGTGGTCTTTTTTCCACTTTATCCGCTGCTTATAAAAGGCTTATCCCAAATTTCGGCTTTGGATTATTTTTACGCGGGACAGCTTCTTTCCTGGCTTGCCCTGCTCTTGGCTCTCGGATTTTTTTACAAGCTCCTGCGTTTGGACTTTGACGACAGGCGGGCTTTTTCCATTTTGTTGTTCTTGCTTATTTTCCCCTGGAGTTTTTTCCTGGCAGCGGTCTATACGGAATCGCTGTTCTTGCTTTTGGTAACCGCAGCTTTTTATTACGCGCGGAAACGGAACTGGCCGCTGGCCGGCCTGCTGGGTCTTTTGGCTGCGCTCACCCGCATTACGGGCGTGTTGCTCTTGCCCGCCCTGGCCTACGAATACCTAGTGCAGAATAAAAAATTGGGGCCCCGGATTCTCTGGCTTACCCTCATCCCCGCCGGCTTGGCAACGTTTATGCTTTACCTGAAATTTAAAACCGGGTATTTTTTTGCTTTTGTCTATAACCAAGCCAGCTTTGGCAGGCAGTCCACCTTTCCGCTAAAAACGCTCTGGTGGGATCTGAATAACACCCTCCACTTTTTCCAGCAAGGCGACATGCTCAAGGCCCTGGTCTACACCCTGGCTTTTCTGGCTCTGGCCGCCAGCCTTTGGCTATTAACAATCAAGTGGCGAGAGCTGCGCGGCTCCTACCTTTTGTTCGCCGCTCTATCCATTCTGCTGCCCCTGTGTACTGGCACCACCACCAGCTTGGGCCGGTATTTGCTCAATGTTTTCCCCGTCTTTATTGCGGCCGGCTTGGTGCAAAACCGTCTTTTTAAATTTACCTGGTTTTCCCTTGGCCTAACTGCCCTGCTGGTGCTGGCCTTTGCCTTTGTGGGCTGGTATTTCGTGGTCTAATCGCATTGTCCGAATTTATTTGATATGATACCTAAATCAAGCCACATAACCTTATGCTGAAATTTCTAAAACTCATTTTATATTTAGCCATTGGCGGCGTCGTGCTTTTCCTTTACTGGTTTTTGCCGAAATATTCTTTCATCAACAAAAACCCCGGCTACTGCGTGGCCCTGACCAAAAACCTCTACTACTGCGGCAACAATGCCGCCCTGGACACTTTTTTCGGCAGCAAGAGCAAATAGTTTGACACCGCCTGCCGGAAGTTTGTATAATAAAAATATAAAACAACCAATTTAGAAACAAAAATATGTTCAATAATGCATCCCCCCAGACCAAAAGCTTTGTGGTTTTGGTTTTGCTTGCAGTTTTTGGCAGCCTACTGACGCTCTGGCTGATTGGCGTCATGAAGGGCGAACCTGGAAAAGAATACGCCGAAGTCGGACCGCGCACCGAAAACAAGCAGGACAACAAAACCATTCAAAAGCCCAGCAGCCCGGAAGTGCTGGCTAAAGAAGTGGCGGACACCAGCGCCTGGAAAGAATTTTCCGATTCCAAATACGGCATAAACTTTAAATACAATCCCGACTGGAAAATTAAGCCCTGGACCAAAAGCAAAGACGGATACGATGTATTGGAAATTGACCCGGGCCGCAAATATTACAACATTAAAATCTACGCCAGCGACAAAAGCTTTTACGTCATGGACGGCCTGCCCGTCCAGGGCGCAACCGTCGGCGGCGTACAGGCACTCGATGTTTCCGACCTGCTTTACGGGGTAAAAAAAGGCGCCACTTACCTGACCTTTGACCTCGGCCTGTCCTTAAGCCTAAAACCCCAGTTCAACGGGCTGATTGAGTCCGTCAAATTCCAATAACCGACTTTTAAACCGCCCCGGAACCAGAAATCCGGGGCGGTTTTTTATGGGTTGAAAAAAAACGGCCTTTTGGGGTATAATTACCCCATCCATTAACAGTATTAATCGTAAACTATGACCGAGAACACAATGTTGTGGTATGCAGTGGGGGCAGGCCTATTGGCACTTCTATACGGAAGTGTTTTAATTTGGCAAATATTAAAGGCCCCGCAGGGCGACGGCAAAATGATTGAAATTGCCAAAGCCATCCAGGCAGGCGCTAAAGCCTACCTCGCCCGCCAGTACAAGACCGTAGGGCTGTTGGCTGTGGTAATCGCCGTCTTGATGAAGTTGGCCAATTTTAGCCGGGAAACGATTTTCGCCTTCTTTGTAGGCGCTATCCTCTCCGCGGTTGCAGGCTTTGTCGGCATGAACATTTCCGTGCGCGCCAATGTGCGTACAGCCGAAGCAGCCAAAAAAGGCCTTAAGGGCGCACTGAACCTGGCTTTTAAGGGCGGCGCAGTTACCGGCCTGTTCGTAGCAGGCCTAGGCCTTTTATCCGTTTCCGGTTTTTATTTGGCTACGCATAATTACAACGCGCTCATTGGTCTGGGTTTTGGCGCCTCCCTGATTTCCGTGTTTGCCCGTTTGGGCGGCGGCATCTTTACCAAAGGCGCAGATGTAGGCACTGACATGGTCGGCAAAATTGAAGCCTCCATCCCCGAAGATGACCCCCGGAACCCGGGCGTAATTGCGGACAACGTTGGCGACAACGTTGGCGACTGCGCGGGCATGGCTGCGGACTTGTTTGAAACCTACGCGGTTTCCGCTATCGCCGTTATCCTTTTGGGCGTATCCATTTTTGGCGCCAAGAGCAATGCGGTAGTTTACCCGCTGGTCATTGGCGCGGTTTCCATTGTTGCAACCATTGTCGGCACCTGGTTCGTCCGTTTGGGCAAAAGCGAAAACATTATGGGCGCTTTGTATAAAAGCCTGATTGCGACCGGCCTCTTGTCAGCAATTGCTTTTTACCCCATCACCAAAGCTTTGATGATGTACAACGGCAAATACACCTGGCAGAACCTGTACCACTCTTCATTGCTCGGTCTGGCAGTTACCGCTGCAGTGGTGGTAATCACAGAATACTACACTTCCAAAAGCTACGCTCCGGTCAAAAAAATTGCCGAGAGTTCCACCACCGGGCACGGCACCAATATCATTGCAGGGCTGGGGATTGGCATGCAGGCCACGGCCTTGCCGGTCATTGTGATTGTCCTGGCAATTTTACTGGCTTTCCACTGGGCCGGCTTGTACGGCATTGCTTTGGCCGTCATGAGCATGCTTTCCTTAACCGGCATTGTGGTGGCCATTGACGCGTTTGGCCCGATTACCGACAACGCGGGCGGCATTGCGGAAATGTCCGGCTTGCCCAAAGAAGTCCGCGTCGTAACGGACGCTCTGGATGCCGTAGGCAACACCACCAAAGCCGTAACCAAAGGCTACGCCATTGCTTCGGCTGGCCTGGCAGCCATGGTCTTGTTTGCCGCTTATACCCAGGAATTAAAAATCAACAACATCAGCGCCATCTTTGATTTGTCGGACACCCGCGTACTGGTGGGCTTGCTGATTGGCGGCCTGCTGCCTTACCTTTTTGCCAGCATGGCCATGTCGGCCGTGGGCTCTGCAGCCAAAGCCATTGTGGAAGAAATCCGCAGGCAGTTCCGTGAGATTAAGGGCATTATGGAAGGCACGGGCAAGCCCGACTATTCCAAAGCCGTAGATATTGTTACCAAGTCCGCCATTAAAGAAATGGTGGTGCCCGCTCTTTTGCCCGTCGTGGTTCCGGTGGTGGTCGGCATGTGGCTGGGTGCGGAAGCCTTGGGCGGCCTTTTGGTCGGCACGATTGTGACCGGCTTGTTCGTGGGTATTTCCATGACCACGGGCGGCGCGGCCTGGGACAACGCCAAAAAATATATTGAGGAAGGCAACTTTGGCGGCAAAGGCTCGGACGCCCACAAAGCTGCGGTTACCGGCGACACAGTTGGCGATCCCTACAAGGACACCGCGGGTCCGGCGATTAACCCGATGATTAAAATCATAAACATTGTGGCTTTGCTCCTGGTCAAATTCTTAAAGCCGTAGGTTTTTAAACAAAGTTAAAAGGCAGACCGCTATGAAGCGCTCTGCCTTTTTTGTTGTGCGGCCTCCTATCCGCGTTGGTTTAAAGGTGCGTGTCTTCCTGAGCCTCCTGCCCCAGCCAGCGCACAAATCGACCCAGTGCGCGGCCGACCCCCAGTCCGAAAGCCGGACCCCAGAAACAGAACAGCAAAGCTGCGCTGCCGAACAGATAGTCCCAGTTGCCCAGCACTTGTCCGTCCTCCAGAGCCATGCGCCCGGTCACTGAAAGCGCCCAAAGCATCATGGCCACGAACAGCGTGCCCAGGATGCCGAAGATTCTGACCGGCCACTTGAGCCACCGGCCTTTCTCCGGCCACGCCAAGCCGAAGACCAGCAGCAGCCCCGTAACTACGAGCACCGAGTTAATCAACATCTTCACCCCCTAAATCACCCGCTTGTTCGAAACCAAGGCCTCGAGAAGATTGATGAAGTGATGGGTAAAGCCGCTCCCGTGGTCCGGAACCCGGTCGATAGCGTCAAACGCCGTAAGCATATCCATCAGCTTCGGATCCTTGATGACGAGACGCACCTTCCATTTCGACCCGTCGTCATGAACTTCCTTGCCGTCGATTTTCTCGCCGACTTCGGGAACCCGAGTCATATCGAAAATCCAGAAATGCCTTCGCCTGGGTCCGTTCTTCTCCTCGATCTGTTCCATAAACGCGCTGCATACCACCTTTTGAGTACCCTGCATTCAAACCTCCGATTTTGTGTTGCCGCCTGGCTCAGCTAAAAACTGTCCAGCCAGTGACCTATTTTACTACCTGGAATATGCAAAGTCAATGTAAAAAAATATCTGCTATAATTTATTCATGACACTCAAAAAACTCTTTTATTACCTCCTAATAATCCCTCTTGGGCTGGTTTTGATTTCTTTGGGCCTGTTTTGGATAACGGTTCATCCCCAAAAAATAAATTCCAGCGAAACTCCGGAAAAATACAAACTTGCTTATGAAAATGTCAGCCTGGCCGGCTTTGACGGTACCAAGCTTACGGGCTGGTATTTGCCGGCCAAAAAACCCACAAATAAAGCCATCCTCATGCTCCATGGCTACCCTATGGATAAAGGGGACCTCTTGCCCACGGCTACGCTGTTTGAAATCAATTTCAATATCCTACTGGTGGATTTGCGCGGCATGGGCCAAAGCGGCGGGGCAATTGCCACATTCGGAGCCAAAGAACAAAAAGACCTCAAGTATGCGCTTGATTTTTTGGAGAAAAAAGGCAACACCGATGTTGGCGTGTTCGGTTATTCGGAGGGCGGCTCTATTGGTCTGCTCGCTGCGTCTCAGGACAAACGCATCCAGGCCGTGGCCGAATACGGCGCCTTTACGGATTTGCCCGGCCTTGTCCAGAACCAATACAAAAAACTGGGGATATTGGACAGGCCCATGGCCGGACTAATAACTTTCTGGGAACGGCTGTTCTTCGGTTCTTTGCCAAACCCCGCCCAAGCTGCGGAAAAAATAACGGTTCCCGTTCTCGTCATTCATAACCAGGGCGACGAAGTGGTGCCTTTTGCCCAGGCGCAAAAACTGCAAGCAGCACTGTCCAAAAATTCTTCCGCGGAATTTTATTTTCCCGGCGGCGGCTCGCACAGCGAACCGCCTTTGGATTTTGAAATTAAAACCAACAACTTCTTTAAAACCCACCTGAAATAACCGGTGTGTTTTCAATATTTGTGCGCGGAACGAAGTTTTGTCAAACGAGTCACATATGTGACTCGTTTGACAAATTAAGGCATTATTAAATAAATACGCGAAACTTTCGGACACTAAACAAAAACCCCGCTTACTGCGGGGTTTTAATCTGCCAATTCCTGAGTAAGCAACAGTTCTTTGGCTGCCGCCTCTTTATTTTTGATTCCTATCAGCGTTATCTCCCGGCTCCAAGCCGCGGGCAAAGCCGCATAAAAAGATTTAAATTTTTCTATGTCTGCCGCGGGTACATCTTCAATGTTTTGGACCTGGTTGAAACGGGTGTCGTTAACGGGTATAGCTAAAATTTTATTATCCCGCTTGCCCCGGTCCATAACTTCCAAAAGGCCCACAGCCCGGCACTCTACCACCGTACCTGTGGTAATAGGATAGGAACTAATGACAAAAGCATCCAGTAAATCGTTGTCCCCGGCCAAAGTTTTGGGCACGTGGCCGTAATTGAAGGGAAACTTCAAATCATCATACAATACTTCGCCAAGCTTGATGGCATCCATTTCGGCATCGTATTCGTATTTTTTTTGGCCTCCGGCCGGCACCTCCACCACCACATTGAAGGTTTTGGCATCGCCGAAAGGCACGTCTTTAAATGGCATAAATTTGGGCAA
>JAMCYA010000020.1 GCA_023473845.1 Patescibacteria group bacterium | reverse complement strand
ACCCTGGTTGGGGCGCCAGGCAGTACCAGCCGAGCGAATTTTGGAATGTTTTTTTGAAAATGCTGGTAGTTATGGGGGCGGGCGGGGCTTTGCTGGTGGCGGGGTATGTGCTGGGCTATTCCAGTTTTAAGAATATCTGGGTGGTTAGCGTGGTTTCCATTACCTCAATTTTGATTATTGAGCCAACTTTAGCGTATATGATTTTTCAGCAGACTCCCACCAAGGGGGCGGCCATGGGTTTGCTGCTTGGTGCGTTGGGCTTGGTCTTGTCTTTATTTTGGAAATAACTTTTATGAAAAAAGTTTTGATTTTTTATACCTCGGTGGGCTTGGGCCACAAGTACATTGCAGAAAATATCGGCTGGCAGTTGGGGCAGGCCGGGCTTGAGGTGCGCCTGGAAGATATTTCCAAAGTGCAGGACGGCAAGTTTGCCAGAGCCCTGATTGGGGTGCATTGGTTTATAAACAGGTATCTGCCTTTTATCTGGAGCTGGCTGTATAAAAGCTGGCTGGTTAATTTTCTAATTTCTCCTTTGCGCCTGCCTCTGGCTGCCCGGAATTCCGGGCGTGTTAAAAAATTGATTCTGGCATACCAGCCTGACATGGTGATTACTACCCAGACCACGGCCTCCTCCGCAGTGGCATATTTGAAAAAAAGAGGGGTTTATACCCGGCCGTTTGGCATTGCCTTTTCGGATTTTCACCTGCATCGTTTCTGGCTATATGATCAGGCGGATTTTTACCTGGCTAATATTTTGGAGCAAAAAAAAGAAATGCTGCGACTGGGTATTTTGCCAGAAAAGATTTACGTGTGCGGCATGGCCCTGCAGCCGCAGCCGGAAGTGAACATGGCGGCGATAAAAGAAAAGTTGGGCATAGCTGCAGGGGAGAAGGTGGTACTTGTCGGCAGCGGTTCTTTGGGTACGGGTTTGAATGAGGAGCTAATCCGAAAGGTTTCCAGCCTGCAAAAGGTAAAGGTGCTGGTGGTGTGCGGCAAGAACAAAGGCTACAAAGAACGCTTGATGCAAAAGCTTACCCAAGCCAATGTTAAGATTTTTGGTTTCTATTCGCCCATGAGCGAGTTGTATGCGATTGCGGATATATATGTCGGCAAACCGGGTGGCCTTACCACGGCTGAGGCTTTGTCCTGGAACCTGCCCCTGCTGGTGACCCACTGGTTGCCGGGGCAGGAGGAGCTAAATGTCGAGTATTTAAAAAATCGTCACTTAGTCATACTAGCAGACGATGCGGTCGCGCAGGTTAAACAGGAAATCGATACCGGCGAGTTTAAAAAGCAGCTGGCCACAAACCCGGCGGTTGCCCGGCTGATTCGGCCGGAATTTAGCGCTCAAATGGCCGTTTTGCAGGTGCTTCACAGTTTGACTAATCGCGGCTGATTGTTTATCATAACTTTGCAAAGGTTTGAGGATTAATTTCGCGCGAGATTATATGGCAAAGAAAGAAAAAACTTCGTTTTTTGGAAAGATTATGGGGGGTAATGTTACGGAAGAAATGCCTGAAAAAGTTGCTGTTTCACATATCCAAGAAACCGAATACGAAGAAGAACTGACTCCGGAAGAAGAAGCCGAAGAACAGGAGGTGGTTGTGGAGGCTGTGGAACCCGTGCCCGCAAAGCCGGAACAGCCTGCGCAGCAGGGCGATGACTGGATGGCTGACTACGAAGGTCAGCTGAACATTGATATGTACCAGACCAAGGACAACGTTATTATCAAATCGACGATTGCCGGCGTCCGGCCTGAGGATATTGATATCACGGTAGCCAACGACATGGTCACGGTAAAAGGCGCCCGCAGGAAAGAAGAAAACGTGGCGGAAGACGACTATTTTTACCAGGAGTGCTATTGGGGCGGCTTTTCTCGCAGCGTAATTGTGCCGGTGGATATTGACAGTGAGCACATAGAAGCCGATTTGAAAGACGGAATATTAACCATAATTATTCCCAAAGCGGCCAAGGCCAAAACCAAAAAAGTGAAAGTTAAAGGCTTGTAATCCAACATTTTTTTCCCCTGGAAACCCTCCGGTTTCCAGGGGAATTTCTTTTGCCGGGCGTGTGGCAAGGCCGGAGGAAAAATGCTAAAATAAACCTGCTGAATATAACTCTTATATAATGAAAAAAGACAAAAAGCCAGAAGAAAAAAACAAGCTCCAGCCGCCCCGCCTCAACCTTTCAGCCGAAGCTAAGCGCGGAATCGCCGTCGTGGTTTTTGCTACCCTTGCAGTCATTACTTTTTTGGCCGTGGTAGAACTGGCTGGCTCGCTGGGAGCGGCTCTGCTCTCGGGGCTGAAATGGATTTTTGGGGTGCTGGCCTATTTCGTGCCGATTTTTTTACTGCTAATTGCCTGGCTGTTGGCCAACCACCGCATGCCGCAAGACGACGAAGACCGGGGAGAGGACCGCGGATTTTATTGGCGGGTTTATTTGGGTTCGCTGTTGATGCTGGGCAGCATTGCCGGCCTGGTCCATATTTTTTATTTGAAAAACGGCAGCACGGCCTGGGATTTAGTGGCTGCCGGCAAGGGCGGAGGATTTTTGGGCGCCGGTTTTGGCGGCGCGGCTTTTGGCTTGCTGGATTTTTGGGCGGGTGGCAGCCTGCTTTTGGCTGCCTTGGTAATTGGGGCTTTGATGGCTTTCAATGCGCCTTTGCATAAACTCTGGTCAAAAGGCAGAGCACAGCAGCCCGAAGAAGCGGAAAAGAAAACCAAGCCGGGCGAGGTAAAGATTAACGCCATGGCCAGCGAGGGGTTTGTGAGTAATAAAGTTTTGGACCGGAACAAGAAATTGAAAGAAGGCTTGGACGAGGGAGAGGTTTCTGTGCCTGAACCAGTCCGGGAAAAACTCGAAACCAAAATTATCAATGCCGGCGGCGCTTCTAAGGCCATTGAGCTGGATGCGGTTAAAGTAGACAATAAAATAGACTATAAGCTGCCTTCGTTTGACCTGCTGGAACAGGGGGCCAGCGAAGTAGATAGCGGCAACATTGAAGTGAATATTGAAATTATCAGGAAGACCTTGGCCGATTTCGGCATTGAAGTGGAAATGGGCGAAGTAAATGTGGGGCCAACCGTTACCCAGTATACTTTGCGCCCGGCCACGGGCGTCCGGTTGAACCAGATTGCCGCGCTGCAAAATGACCTGGCTTTGGCGCTCTCTGCACATTCCATCCGTATGGAGTTGCCCATTCCGGGCAAGGCCTTGGTCGGTATTGAAGTACCGAACAAATCTACGGCCATTGTGCGCTTGCGCGATGTCATGCAGACGCAAGAGTTTGTAAATCACAAAAGCAAGTTGGCCTTTGCCTTGGGCAGGGACGTGGCCGGCCATACCATGGTAGCGGATTTGGCCAAGATGCCCCACTTGCTGATTGCGGGCGCCACCGGCACGGGCAAGAGCGTGGGGATTAACAGCCTGCTAATTTCCCTGCTGTTCCGCAATACGCCGCAAGACGTGAAGTTTATTGTTGTGGACCCAAAAAGGGTGGAGCTGAATTTATATAACGGCATCCCGCATTTGCTGACTCCGGTTGTCATTGACCACGAAAAAGCAGTGAACGCCTTGAAGTGGGCGGTCTCGGAAATGGAACGGCGGTACAAGCTGCTTTCCGAGGTCGGCAAGCGCAATATTATAGAATATAACGAGTCGAACGAGCTGAAGATGCACTACATTGTTATAATTGTGGACGAATTGGCCGACACGACGCTCTTCCGATCTGCTGATGTGGAAGCAGCAATTGTGCGTTTGGCTCAAATGGCCCGCGCTGTGGGGATTCACCTGGTGCTGGCCACGCAGCGGCCCAGCGTGGAAATTATTACCGGTTTGATTAAGGCCAACATCACTTCTCGCATTGCCTTTGCCGTGGCCAGCCAGATTGACAGCCGGACTATTTTGGACGGCTCAGGCGCGGAAAAACTGCTGGGTAACGGCGACTTGCTGTTTACTTCCGCGGAATTCAACAAGCCCAAGCGCGTGCAAGGTGCATATATTGGCGAAAAAGAAGTCAAGAAAGTGGTGGACTTTTTCAAAAATCAGGCGGGCGCGGTTATTTACAACGAAGAGATTTTGGAAAAGCCGAAAAAGTCCATGGGCATTCCGGGTTTTGAAGGCGACGAGGATGCGGACCCGCTGTTCGAAGAAGCCAAGGAAGAGGTTCAGCGCATGGGCAAGGCTTCTACGACTCTGCTGCAGAGGCGGCTAAGGATTGGCTATGCGCGCGCGGCCCGGATTATGGACATGCTGGAGCAGGCCCAGATTATCGGTCCGGGCGAGGGTGCCAAGCCCCGTGAAGTTTACGGAGCCATTCCCCAGGCAGAGAAGGCCGAGTACGGGGTGGAAGAGGATAGCGAGGAAGTGTAAGTCATTAAATTTTTTCCGGCTGAACCCAGGAAACAACTATGGTTTTTGAAAAGAAAAAAATCCGGATGGAAACCTTGTCCGAATATTTGTCAGCCGTCCGGCAGGGTGCCGGGCTGTCATTGGCCGAGGTTTCCGGCAAGACCGGCATTAAACAGGTGTTTTTGGAAAACCTGGAAGCCGGTAACTTTTCGCATTTGCCAGCCGATGTATATGTGTGCGGTTTTCTCAGGCAGCTTTCGGAAATGTACCGCGTGGAAGCCGCTAGCCTGATTGAGCAATTTAAAAAAGAAAAAGGCATCTACGGCCAACTGCAGGGTAAAGTGCTGGCCCGGCAGCGCGGCTGGAAAAGGTTTTTTGACCGTCTGACTATTACGCCCAAGATTCTAACCCTGGTGTTGGCCGTAATTTTTGTCAGCGCCAGCGTGGCTTATATTGTCTGGCAGGTCTTTTCCATCAACCGCATGCCGACCCTGGAGGTAACAGAACCCCAGCCGAACCAGGTGATAAAAAATTCTTTTGTAAAAGTTAAGGGCAAGACCGACCCCGGCATGTCCGTAACGGTAAATGGCCAATCGGTTTTTGTGGAGAGCGACGGCGGTTTCGAGACCCAGCTCAGCCTGACTTCCGGGCCTAAAGATATTACAGTGGCGGCTAAAAACAAGTTTGATAAAAGCGTGGCCAAAAACGTGACGATCATCGGCGAAGTGGATTCCGCGGTGCTGGCAGCCAGCATTCAAAACAAAGTCCAGCTGGTGCTGAATTTTTCGGGCAATGTGGATTTGGCTTATGTTTTGGACGACGGCCAGAAAAATAAGATTGCCTTTCACAAAGGCGACGCCAAAACTCTTTTGGCAGAAAATAAAATCAGCATTTCAGTCTCTGATGCCGGGGCAACTTCGGGGGTGTTAAACGGCCAAGCGCTAGGGGCTTTAGGCCGTCCAGGGGAAGCCCTGTCAGATATTCCGTTTTCCGCAGACGCGGCTGTACCGACAGGCGACAAAAACGGCAAGTAAGCATTTTTGAGTGGATATCTTTTATGGTTCTCCGGAGTTTTCTAGGAAAATAGGCGAAATTAAGCAGTTGACTTTTGGTGAACGATTGTATACCATTATTATATTGAGCAATAACACCCAGAAACCAAAATACTAACAGGTTTAAATATATGGCCAAAAACACCAAAGTGCCTACTGAAACGGGCAAGTGGAAAGCCGTTGAGTCAGCGCTTGACCAGATAAAAGACAAGTTCGGCGACGGGAGCATTATGAAACTCTCGGACACCAAAACCCTGGACATTGAAACCACGCCGTCCGGCAGTATTTCTTTGGATATCGCCCTGGGCGCGGGCGGCATACCCAAAGGCCGCGTAGTTGAAATTTACGGTCCTGAAAGTTCAGGCAAAACCACTTTAACCCTGCACATGATTGCGGAGGTGCAAAAAAAAGGCGGCCTGGCGGCTTTTATTGATGCCGAGCACGCGCTTGATCCGGAATACGCCAGACGCATCGGTGTCCGCTTGGAAGACTTGTTGATTTCACAGCCGGACAATGGCGAACAGGCTTTGGATATTTGCGAAACCTTGGTAAGGAGCAACGGTTTGGATCTCATTGTTATTGACTCTGTGGCCGCGTTGACTCCGCGCAATGAAATTGAAGGCGAGATGGGCGATTCGCACATGGGCTTGCAGGCCCGGCTAATGAGCCAGGCTCTGAGGAAGCTAACTGCCATAATTTCCAAAACCCACACCACCGTGATTTTTATCAACCAGATCCGCATGAAAATCGGCGTGATGTTCGGCAACCCGGAAACCACCACGGGCGGCAATGCCTTGAAATTTTACGCTTCGGTCAGAATCGAGGTCAGGCGAATTGCCCAGATTAAAGCCGCGGAAAAAATTATCGGCAACCGGGTGAAGGTGAAGATTGTAAAAAATAAAATTGCCCCGCCTTTCAAGACCGCTGAATTTGATATTATGTATAACGAAGGCATTAGTGCGGCCGGCGATTTGTTGGATACGGGCGTGGCCTTAGGGGTCATCGAAAAAAGCGGTAACACCCACCTATTCGGGGAAGTTAAGCTGGGCGTGGGCCGGGAAAACGCCAAAAACTTTTTGAAAGACAATCCGAAAGTTTTTAAAGACGTGGACAAAGCCGTGCGTGATAAAGTCAAAAGCGGGGAGGCGGTGCCAAGCAAGCCGGAAACCGCTGACGAGTCAGAGTAAAGTTTTGGCCCTTGCGGCTCTCGCAGGGGCTTTTTTATTTGAAAGTTAAATGATAAAATGCAAGCTATGGGTACTGACAGACAAAGAAAATTAGCCGAAACTGGTTTTGTAAAGACTATGAAAAAGCCTGGTATGAAAAAAATTACTGCGCCTGAAAACGAAGATGCCGGCACGCCGGTTTATTGCAGTCTGGATATTGAAACTACCGGCTTTGATCCGCTGATTGAAGAGGTTTTGGAAGTCGGGTTTGTTTTTTTTAAAACAACAGCCGAAGGTCTAAAGCCGTTTCAGGAGTGGACTCAGGTTTTTTGTCCCAGTAAGCCGGTTAGTCCGAAAATTCTTGGCCTGACGGGGATTACTCCGAAAGAGCTGGCAGCCGCCCCGCAGTTCGAGGAGTTTAAAGACTTTTTGCAGGAAAAACTGGGCAATGCGGTGATTGTCGGCCACAACATCGCTTTTGATATAAAATTTTTGGAAAATTTCGGGCTTAAGTTTTCTGGAGGCCAGCTGGATACTTTAGAACTGGTGCAGTGGCTGCTGCCTTCCCACCATTCGTACAACCTGGAAAACTTGATGCACTTTTTTAAGATCCCTCATGAAGAGGCCCACCGGGCCTTGGCTGACGCCAAAGCCGCGTTGCTAGTTTTAGAAAAACTCTTGGGCCTTTACGCCGAGCTACCCAGCCAAACCAGGGCCCGAATTTTAGAAATTATCAAACCCTTTCATTTTACCTGGGCTCCACTGCTTCCGACTACAGCCAATTTTAAGCCAAAGGCGGCGGCTTTGGGCGACAAAAAAGCCCCTGAGCACAGAAAATCAGGGAAGGCTGCTGGGGAGTTTGAGGTTTTTAAACTTGTTCCAGGGGTACTGTATGATTTTCCTTTGTTTTCACAGTATGCCGGTTGTTTGTTGGAAAAACTAAATGCCTTAAAACGCAAGAGTTTGCTGGTCGTGCCAAAAAAGCAACAGGTGATGGATATTTGGCGCTCAGGTAAGGCCCAAAGCGTATTTTTACCTGCTGAAAGTTTTGAACCGGCGCGTTTTGAAGCCATGCTGAATAAGGGTCAGCACACGCCTGAAGAAGCTAAGTTTTTGCTCAAGCTTTTGGTTTGGCAGGCTACGAATTGGCAGCAGCAGGGACTGGGCGATTTGAACCTCACTTTTTTTGGGGGGCAGTTCAAATCTGCCGTTGCCCGGAGCGAGTTTTTATTGGACAAGACGGCCAAGATTTGGGTATGCGACACCCACACTTTTTTATCTCTAAGCCGCAGCAACGGGGCGCTGGCCGAACGCCTGGTCACGGTCGTGGGTTTGCCTGAACTGGAAAGCGCCTTAAGCCTGGGTATTAGCCACCGGGTTTCGTGGAGCTTTATTACCTACCTGCTAAAGTCCTATTACAATCCGGAAACTCAGACAGGCAGCCTAAGTTATGAAGCGATGGTACAAAACGCCATCAATGAGGCAGATTTGTTTTTTGGCTTGGCCAGTGCTCTTTTAAAACAGAATCCTTCGGGGTTCGAATATTTCAAGGTTTTACCCGGTACGGAGCAGGCGGATAATTTTCAAAAGGTAAAACAGGCAGCCGCAAACTACGCTTTGAAATTACTGGAAACAGCGCAAAGTCTGGAAGCCGAAGCCTTGGCGGAGACGGCGCGGAATTTGCAGGCATTTTTTGAAGACGTGCCAAACAGAGTAAAGTGGGTCGAATTGGCGGAGGGCCGCTGCATTTTTTATGATAATCCGGTGAACTTGAAGGAACCCATGGAACAGATAACAGGGGCCTGTGGCCAGTTGTGTTTTGCCGACAGTCTGTCCCAACCCAAAGTGGTGGAGCTGTTTTTATCCCGTTTGGGCCTGGAAACTTTAAAAGTCAAAAAGGTGCAAACCGTTGCCCAGACCAGGCGCTTACTCCAAGGTGATTTGTTTTCAGGCTGGCTGGGCCGTACAAAGGCCGAATGCCAACTGCGGGCCAGCGGGCTTTTAGACCCGGAACTTAAGGCGTGCTTGAAGCCTAGCAGCCTGCCTGCCGCGGTCCTGTTCGCCGGCCCTTTGCAGGTTAAAGAATTTTACGAGCAGAACTATGAAGAGCTCCAGGCTTATGCCAATGTTTTGAGCCAAAACCATTCCGGAGGCAGTAACAAGCTTTTCAGGAATTTTGAAATTTATCCAGAAAGTATTTTATTGGCCACAGACAAGCTAATTTTAAAGTATTTAACTGAATCCGCAGGCAGCGCCTTAGATTTTTTGTCTGTTAAAACTTTGGTTTTGGGCCACCTGCCCTTTGAACAATACACGCACCCCTACCTGGAGGCGGTGGCCGCCACCTATGAACGGCCATTTGAGCAGTTTAGTCTGCCTAGGGCCGTATACAATTTAATCAGAATTTTAAGGTTTTTCTATACCGGCAAGCTAAAACAAGTGGTAATAGCCGACCCTAAGCTCTCTAAGGAATATGCCAATGCTTTTGTTGCTTTGATACAAAAAATCCCAGGTTTTCGGGTAAAAGTGGGTTAATTCAACAGGTTATCCACAAGTTATAAAAAAGTACCATAACAGCCTAAATCAGCAGATTTAATCAAGAATATTTGTTTTTAACTTATAAATAAGCCATTTATTTTTAGCATCAGAGCATATTCTTGACACGCCGTAAATACCCTGATATGATGAATGTACTGAAGTTGTGGATAAAGAGCTCTTTTACAACCTAAATAACTGGACTGAGGAAAATAGCCTTAAATTGTAGAAATTGAAGGTTACTTTCCTCTTAACTCCTCGTCATAGCCTGTCCAATCCAGGCTGATTGCAAAACA
>JAMCYA010000025.1 GCA_023473845.1 Patescibacteria group bacterium | reverse complement strand
TGTGGTAATGCACGGGATACATGGAGCTGGAACTGACTTATCCCAGCGGAGTGCAGTATTATTCTTCTGTGCCGAATCCCGAAGGCATTAGCGGCAGCTTGTTTAAAGTACCCGATCTGCTACCTGGTTTGAATGCGGTGGTGATTGTCAAAACCAAAGTCAGCGGCAACGTTAACGATGAAAAGAAGCTTACCGCCAAACTGCATTACAGCCTGGCGAACTTTAATTCCGAATTCATCAAGGACGCCCAGGCGAGCATCAAGCTGGTGGCTTCCGACCTCTTGCTCGAAGTTTCCGGGCCCACTACGGCCAATAATGGCCAGCTGCTCATGTATACCGTGCATTACCACAATAACTCTGACCAGGAACTGAAGAATGCGCGAGTGGAAATGACTTATCCGGACGGCTTTGAGTTTGCTTCAGCTACGCCCGCGCCCGATATTGGCAGTAATGTCTGGAACATGCCTTCCATCGGCGTGAACGGGGACGGCAACATAACCATCCAAGGTTCGTTTAAGTCCGCTTCGCCCGGAGAGAGCAAAACCATGACCGCAGACCTGAAGGTTTTAGGCGATAACGGAGATTATAATTCTCAGAAAACCGCCAGCTTCAATACGGCTTTTGCTAACCTGCCTTTGCTGGTGACCCAGGAGCTGTATACCAGCAACAGCAATGGCGTGGTTAAGCCCGGTGATGCGTTGGAGTTTCAGGTCAAATACCAGAACAACGCGGCCACGGCAGCCACTGCCGTCAACGTACTGGTTACCATTAACTCCAAGGCCGTGGATTTGTCTTCCCTGTCAGCGGAAGGCGGCACGGTTTCCAATAACACCATTTTATGGAATGCTTCCGGGGTGCCGCAGTTAGAAAATTTGGCGCCCAGCGAAAGCGGCCAGCTTTCTTTCCGGCTCAAAATCAAAGATCCGGCGGTCAAGGATTCCACCACCAATCTGACGCTGGCTTCTACGATTAAAATCAAGGCCAACGAGTACGAAAGTTATTTTCCCGGCAACGAGCTGGACTTGAAAATTTCCAGTCCCTTGAAAATAGATACCCGGGTGGATTACTCTTTGGGCGAATTGCCCCCGAAAGTGGGCAAAAGCACCACATACAAAGTCCGGCTCGCTTTATCCAATTACTCCAACGATTACCAGGACGGCACTCTGACCGCGTTTATTCCTTTGGGCCCGTCCGGATTCGTACAGGGCAGCCCCACGCCGGCCGAAGCGCCGAATGTGGATTTTGACTCTTCTACAGGCAAGCTAACCTGGCGGGTAAAAAGCCTGCCCGCTTATACCGGTATCTTTAGCGAACCGAAAGTGCTGGAGTTTTCCGTAAAACTTTCTCCTTCGGCTTCCCAAGCGGGTAGCAGTCCGGTCCTGGTTAAGGATATTGCTTTTGCGGCCACCGATTCCTTTACCAGCCAGGCTGTGCAGGTTACGGCCAGCAACCTGGCCACTACCGATTTGTTCGGCCAGGATGACTACGCCAAAGGCGAAGTCCAGAAGTAAATGGTCTGTGTATTAAAAACCCTCCGCCAAGGCGGAGGGTTTTTAATTAGCCTGGATGTTTTTACGGATGGATAAAGCCGCGGACAATTCCGCTTCCATTGGGAATGAAGCGGGTGTTTACTTTGCCGAATTTTTGATAGTTCATTTCGCTTACGGTAAAGCCGTTATCGCCCACTCTTTCCACATAAGCCACGTGGCCGTAGCGGCGATTGTCGTTGGTCACCACAATTGCGCCCACGGCGGGTTTACTGCTGATTACCGCACCATAAGCCTGAGCGTTCGAGAGCCAATTTTTGGCGTTGCCGCCCCAGGGTACGTGTACCCGCGTAGCCACATACCAGGTGCAATAGCCCCAGGGGAAAATGTGGCCCGTGCCGTTGTCCACGTATTGCGGCTTGGCTATGCCGCCCGGTTTGACTTTGCCGTCATTGCTCTTTTTCGGCTGGACTTTGGGCTTGGGCGGCTGGGGCATGGTGCCGCCGGGTAAAATAAAGATTTGTCCGCCCGTAATGTCTTCCGCGTTTTCTAGTCCGTTATAGGCGATAATCGTATCCAGATTAACATTGTATCTTTTAGCCAAGTCAGGCAAGGTGTCGTTGTTGTTGGCCATATAAACCACGCCGTCCACCGGAGGAATGAGCAAATCCCAGCCTGGCTTGATTTGCGAGTTTGGCAAACGGTTGGCCCAAATTAGAGTCTGTTCCTTTAGCCCGTTTTTATCGGCAATGGATTTAAGCGTGTCACCGTCCTGGGTTTTGTAAACTTTTATTTGTTTTGCCACCAAAGCCTTTACGCTATCCGGGTTCTGGGAGAGCAGGGTTTGGTCATCGGCAATAGCCTGGCTCTGGTCTTCTTCCGGGGCATAGGGCAGGCTTAAAGTTTCAAAAGTTTCGGCCTGGGCTTGGGCAATAAAGCCGGCCTGCCGGGTTACGGTGGTAACAATGCTGGTATTTTTGGCGTAGAGTTTGGGGTTTAGGTCCGTGTGGTAAGCGAGCAGTTGGGCGGCCTGGCTCCGGTCAAAATACGATTCCTTGTCCGTGGTCACGAAATAATAGACATTAAAGCCCACCATGGCGAGGGTAATGGTAACAGCCACCAATTCGCCAGAAAATTTCATAGCAAAATCCATCCGGTCGAGACGTTTAAGATGCACCGCCGGGAAAGCGTTGATGTGAAGTTTTTTGAGGAGAGGCAACCGAAGCTGGAATTTCCAGGAATGTTTTTTGAACGTGTATTGGAGTAAGAAGGCGCTTTTTTTGAATACAGAAAGGAAACGGGAGCGCCAGAATTTGATGCGGGAAATACGAAACCTCATAATCCAAACTACCCTCAAACCCTAAATCCGCCTTCTGCCAAAGGTTTTACGGTTAGCTTGGTTAATGTTTTATTCCAATTGTCCTTTATATTTTATAGAAGGCGGGGGGCTAAGGCAAGAATTCCATCCACAATTGTATAAAATATCCGCTTATTTAAAAGCAGTTGTTTTTTTTGGGTTATAAATAAGGTGTTTTAAGGCTTAAAAACCCGGCATGTTATAATAGTGGGTATGATAAATCTTGAAACTCTAAATGACAGGCAAAAGCAAGCGGTAACAGCCGGCATGGGGCCGGTTTTGGTTTTGGCTGGGCCGGGGAGCGGCAAGACCAAAACCCTGACTTACCGTATTGCCTATGTGATAGAAAAAAAGCTGGTGCACCCGGGTCAGATTTTGGCCCTGACTTTTACCAACAAAGCTTCCAAAGAGATGCGCGAGCGGGTCAACAAGCTGTTGACCAAGTTTCCGGGCGCGGCCGAGCGGCTGACTATGGGTACGTTCCACTCGGTTTGTGCCAGGATTTTAAGGAAAGAAATTGGCCGCCTGGGCTATGGCCAGGACTTTGTTATTTTTGATTCGGACGACCAGCAGAAAATTTTAAAAGAAATCTGCGAAGAGCTGCGTTTGGGCAAAAGCCTCCCGCCCCAGTTGTTTTCCGCGCTCATCTCACGGGCCAAAAATCTGCTTCAGCTGCCCAGCGAGATGAATTTGGACCTGGACAGCCGCATGAAAGAAAAGGTGAGGGAGGTTTACGTCCGCTACCAGGACCAGCTGGTTGCCCAAAACGCGCTGGATTTTGACGATTTGCTGATGCTCACGGTCAAGCTGTTTGAGGCAGAGCCGCTGGTTTTAGAAAAGTACCAGCAGCTTTACACTTATATCCTGGTGGACGAATACCAGGATACCAACCTGGCGCAGTACCAGTTATTAAGGCTTTTAGGCGTGCACCGCCGGCTGTTTGTGGTGGGCGATGACGCGCAGAGCATCTATGGTTTTCGCGGTTCGGATATTACCAACATTTTGAATTTTGAGAAAGACTTTCCGGAATGCGAAATTATCAAGCTGGAACAGAATTACCGTTCTACCCGCAACATTCTGGCCGTGGCGCAAAAAGTGATTGAACTTAATTCGGAACAAAAACCCAAAACGCTTTGGACGGAAAACCATGACGGCGAGAAAATTACCCTGGTGCAGGCGGATGACGAAAAGGCGGAAGGTGAGTTTGTGGCCCGGAAGATTGTCGAGTTGGCGGGCGGCAAAAAGGATGAACCGGTATATGAGCCGGATACTTCGCAGAATCCGGCAGGCATGTCTATTTTGGATAGGTTTTTGCTGGCCAAGAAAAAATATGGTGCATCTATGGCCGGGTTTATCCGCTTTTTCACCCAATTACCCAAGGACCACGACAGCTTGAAGGAATTTTGCATCCTCTACCGCACCCATGCCCAGTCCCGCTCCATTGAAGAGGCGCTGATTCAGTCCGGTATTCCCTATCAGATTGTGGGCGGCTATAAATTTTATGACCGCAAGGAAATTAAGGATATGCTCTGTTTTTTGCGTTTGGCCCAGAATTATCGCGATTTGGTTTCGCTAAAACGCGTGCTGAACGAGCCGCCCCGGGGTTTGGGTGAAAAATCTTACCAGGTTATTCGTGATTTTATTTTGGAGAACGGGGCCAAGGAAAAAGACACGCCCATACGCGAATTCCGTTCGGCCTTTGCCGAAGTCAAACTCTCGCCCAAGCAGTGGCAGTCGGCCCAAAGTTTTTTTGAAGCCCTGGAAGAATTTAACTCCCTGCCCAGGTCTTCCACTTTGCCGGAATTAATCAGCCTAATCATCCGCCGGTTCCGTCTGGAACAGACTTTGCGCGACGGCAGCGAAAAAGGGGAAAGCCGCTGGGAAAATTTGGAAGAGCTTTTAACCGTAGCCCAGAAATTCAAAAATTTAACCTGGCCGGAAGCGCTGACGGAATTTTTGCAGGAAGTTGCCCTGTTGTCCGAAATTGACCAGAAGAACGAAGAGAAAGACGCAATTACTTTAATGACCTTGCATAGTGCCAAGGGACTGGAATTTGATACTGTCTTTTTTGTCGGCCTGGAAGAGGGGATTTTGCCCCACTCGCGCAGCCTGGTCGAACCCAAGGACCTGGCCGAAGAAGTCCGGTTGGCGTATGTAGGGCTGACCCGCGCGCGGAAAAATTTGTTTTTAGTTTTCGCCCGCAGCCGGATGTCGTATGGCACCCGCCACATTCAGACGCCTTCGCGCATCCTTAAGGCCATGCCTCAGGAGCGCCTAACCTTCGTTTCCGGTGCGGAACGAATTTTTGAAGACAGCGGCGAAGATGGTATAGTGGTAGAGAAGATGGAGTTTTAAATTTATGCATGTTGAAATCCTGAAAAATTTGCTTAACAGCCACGGCCTGAAACCCAACTTTACGTACGGGCAGAATTTTTTGCTCGACGAAATTGTGTTGGAAGACATTGTGGACGCAGCCGGGGTTAAGGCGGGGGACAAGGTTTTGGAGATCGGGCCGGGTATTGGCAACCTGACGCGGAAACTTTTGGAACGGGGCGCTTATGTTTTGGCCGTGGAAAAAGATCCAAAATTTTTGCCTTTGCTGCATTCCCTGAAAAAAGATTTTAAGAAGACTTTGCGTTTCGAAATTGCCGACGCTTTGGAATATAACTTCCAGCAATTTTTTAAAGAGCTGCCCGGCTCCGCGGAATATAAAGTGGTGGCCAATATCCCGTACTATGTGACGGGCAAAATTTTGCAGATGCTGCTGGCCGCAGAATTTAAACCTTTGAGCATTACAGTATTGACCCAGAAAGAGGTCGCGCAGAATGTGGTGGCCGGCCCGGGCAAGCTTTCAATTTTAGCCATTTCAGTACAGCTGTTCGGGCAGCCGAGGCTGGTGCGCACGGTTCCGGCCAAAGCGTTTTATCCCGCGCCCAAAGTAGACAGTGCTGTTTTGCATATTGAGTTGTTTAAAAAGGCCAGGTACGCGGTGGGTGACGAGAAAAGATTTTTTCGCATCTTGCACGCTTGTTTTGCGGGCAAAAGAAAGCAGCTGCATAACACGCTAAAAAATAATTTACAGCTGACCAAGGAACGAGCCAGTGAAGTGCTGGGGGAGGCGGGGATTTCTGCTGCCGCCCGCCCGCAGGAACTTTCCATTGAACAGTGGCTAAGGCTGGTGGAGCTTATCCAAGCCGCTAAATAATTTATAGTTTCTTTTAACCCTGGATATCCGGGGTTGTTTTTTTATTTCCCTCTTGCAAAAAAATCCCAAGTGTGCTATAATATATTTAAAGAACGTAAGGTTCGTTCCCAAGAAACCAAAAGAAAAGAAAATAATCCAGAAAAGCTGTTGTTTTTGGCCAAAAATAGTTTGGCTTGATTTTTTGTGTCTAAAAAATGAAAACCGGAAACAAAACCCGAAGCTTAGCCAACCTCAGTCTGGATATTTTATCTTTGGCCGTAATTTTATTGTTGCTACAATCGGTTGTTTTGCCGAATAACGCTGAGGCAGCCAGCCGGGGCAATGGTTTTTTGGCCAAGTCAACAAGCGCACCCACGGTCTATTTCGTTTCCGGGAATAACTACAAATTGGCAATACCTTCCGCCAAAGTATTTTTTTCATACGGTTACAAGTGGAGCCAAGTTAAAACCGTGGGCGACAACGAACTGGCGGGTTACCCCGACTCCAAATACATTAGCGAAAACAGTTCTGCAGCTATTTATTTTTTGAGCAACACCGGGAAGCGCTATGTGACTCAGGCGGCGGCATCGGTTTTGGCCATTAAGCCGGAAGAAGTTATTTCGGTAAATCGCACGGAGTTCCGCGGTTACAAAACAGAAAATGTTTTGGATGATGTTGAGGCTGGCCAGATGGTTGCGTCAGAGACAACAAGTAACAGCACGGACCAGACTGCTGAGGCGTGCGTGCCTGACCCGAACGCGGGCGGGGCAGACGGCTGCGCCATATACGATGCCTCGGTAAAAAACGACCCAAGCCTTTGCGCTCAAATTCGTAATCCTGACTACCTGCCTTCATGCTATGCCATGTTTGATGCACCCACCGGAACCCCGGTGACTTTCTATTGCAACCAGCTGAGCAATGCAAACTTAAATGAACTTTGCATTGGCAAAGTTGCAGTTCGGAAAAAAGATGCCAGCCTGTGTGATTTAATCCAGACCACAAACAACAAAAATCAATGCCAGGCTGCGGTGGGTATGGCAACGGGGGATTTGGACAAATGCAGTTTACTCCCCGCCTACTCCAGCGCCAATCCGAATGCTCCGAGCCAGGACACCTGCGTTTACACTTATGCGGTATTAAATTCTAATACTACAGTCTGTAGTAAAATTCCCAAGGCCTCGCCTTTTTACGATGCCTGTTTAAAATTTGCCCAAGCTTCCCAGGCAGCTCAGTAAGTATTTATGAAAATCTTAAACAAAAAAATTCGTTTAGCTTTTCTGTCCAGCGCGGTGTTCGTAGCTTTTAGTATGGTTGGGTTGTCTTTGCCCAAGTCCGCCCAGGCGTTTACGCCGGGATTGATTCCGGTAGGAGGCAGGTTTCTCCCCGGCTTGTTTGATATTTATACGCCATCAATTGTTTGCGGCGTACAAGTTTCCGTTGCGGGCCCGCGGCCGGGCGTGTTCACTTTTTTGCCCATTATGGTCTACCGGTATTTTTATATGACGCCGTGGCATGTGGGGCTGAATATGGTCGGCAATGCAGCGCTGACTCCGCCCTGTCCGCCTACGCTGTTCATGTTTGGTTCAAGCCTGACCCCTGGTTTTTAAAATAAAAAATAAATAAAAATTTATGGAACAAGAAAACAACTTTTACAAAGAGGCTCCGATTCATTGGGGCCATTTCGCCATGATTGTGGGGGTGGCCGTGGCGCTCTTGGGCGTTACCTGGCTAAAGAACCCGCAGGGATTTTTTCCCAAAGCACAGCCCGTCGCCGAACGCTCGGACATACCTAAATATTACGCGTATGTCGAACCCGCCATGCCGGACGGGCCGAGAGTGGCCGGCGCCAGCACGGTCAATCCGGATTTGCCCAGCGTGCTCAACGAGGATGGCAGCGTTACCCCGACCATTTCGGTGGGCGATGTGTTGGGTGTGAGCACCAACGACTTGGAATCTATGGCTGCGCAGCTGAAGATTACGGAGATTCCGGATTCGGATGCGGCCATTAAAGACTATATGGCCTGGACCCAAGCGCACGAACTGGACGCCATTGACAGCACCGGGTTGGAGAACGCCCTGTCTTCGGCGGACCAACAACAGCTGGACGTACAAGCGGCAAAGTTCCAAAAAATTAAAGACGATCTTTTGGCGCGTGCCGTGCCCCAGAGTCTGGCTAAGCTGCATAAGTTAAAGATTTTGCAGTATCAGGCGGGGATTAATCTTTTTAAGAGTTTTACTAAGGCTGACGATAACCCGGAACAGGTGCAGTCGGATTTGGGCATTTTCACCCAGGCCCAGCAGGAAATGGAAAACGAAGCCGCCCAGGTTGAACAAAAATACGCGAAACTGCTTGATCCGCAAATCATTGCGGCCGAGCAGGCAGCGCAGGAAGGCGGTGCCAAATGAAACGCCAGATAAAAAATATAGTCGCCATTTCCCTGCTGCTCTCCGTAATTCTGCAGCCAGTCGGGGTTTTGGCTTTTAGTATTACCTCCGTGCCGGTTTCAGATTCGGCGCTGGGGCAGGGTGATATTCCGGGCGAGGTCGCCAACACTGCTGCCAATGCGGCCTATACGGCTGCTGACGGAATAAACACCGGTTGCGAAAAGACCGAAGAAGCATATTTTTTGTCTGAGCAGCCAACCGAGGTGGCTTTGGCCGGTCTGTCCATGATTGGGGGTTCGGCGGTTGAAACAGTGCATCTTGATGCGAAAGTTGCTGCTCTAACCGGGTTTATTGAATGCAGGCAAAGAGCTTTGGATGGTGCTAAAACCATTGTAGCTATTAATTCATATGGGGCCAACAAAAAACAGCTCTTAGAAAACAAAGTCAGTTCAGCGATTGATATTTTAAATAAAAAGAAATCCGACCTAATGTCCCAGTCCCGGGTGGCCAAAAAAGGCTTTTGGAAAAGTCTGGTTTTGTCCGTGCTTTTAAAGACTACCAAGGTGATTGCCAAAAAATTGGCCAATTCTTTGACCACAACATTTAAAATCAACGATTTTCAAAAGTATGCCGATGTGGTGGGTTCCCAGGTATACGCCACGCAGCTTATCCAAAAGACGGCTACGGATAAAAATGAGCAGTTAATTGTCAGGTCCCTGATAGAAAACCCTTTGGCCCAGCAGCAGATTAGTCCGGCCATCCAGCAGCGGGCCGACCAGTCCTTGGGGCTGGACTTGGCCAACTATAACGTGGACAGCAAAAATTTTTATGCCGACATGGCTAAAGTGGGTGCAGGCCCCAACAGTGCTTTTACTTTAAATTTGATTAAGTCGGACAAAGCGGCAACGATTGCTGCCAAAGGCAGGAGCGATGCGGACCGGGAAGTCCAGCAGAGCGTGGGGCTGAAAGCGCCCCGGACCTGCAAGGGCGACATTAACCAGCAAAAACAAATTGATGCCCAGTACCAAGAAGCGCAAAAGAAATACAAAGACAGGGCAAATTTGTACCAAAGTTTGAAAAATGCGCAGGATACGGCCACAGGCCTTTCTGACCAGCAGGCCCAGCAGCTGACCAGCGACTTGGCGAAAGCCAAAGCCGACATGGATAAAGCCAGCGCTGA
>JAMCYA010000034.1:6722-9962 GCA_023473845.1 Patescibacteria group bacterium | reverse complement strand
CGCTGGCAGATCCTATAGCATAAAACCGCCCTCAGAGGGCGGTTTTATGCTTGGTGTGCTTATTTCAGGTAGGCTGCGAATTTTTGTCTGAACTCGGCAATTTTAGGGTTGATTACCACCTGGCAATAAGGCGCGTTGGGGTTGTTGGCAAAATAGTTTTGGTGGTAGTTTTCCGCTCGAAAAAAGTTTTTAAAAGGTTCAATTTGGGTGACGATTAGGTGTTTATAAATGTTTTCTTTTTCAATTTCGCCCTTCACCTTTTCTGCCAGCGATTTTTGCCCAGGGTTTAAGTAAAAAATAACGCTCCGGTATTGTTCGCCCACGTCGTTGCCCTGCCGGTTCAAGGTGGTGGGGTCGTGGGTAAGGAAAAATACTTCCACCAATTTTTCGTAAGGTATGGTTTTTGGGTCAAATTCAACCTTGGCGCATTCGGCGTGACCGGTTCGGCCGGAACAGACAGCTTCGTAGCTGGGGTTTTCCACGTTGCCGCCGCCATAGCCGGAGACAACCGAAACAACACC
Source organism: Patescibacteria group bacterium (assembly GCA_023473845.1). Classification (GTDB taxonomy): domain Bacteria; phylum Patescibacteriota; class Doudnabacteria; order UBA920; family UBA920; genus JAMDEL01. The sequence continues at coordinate 9,441 of JAMCYA010000034.1, read as the reverse complement.
TTTTAAATTTTTAAAGACAGCCTCCGTGCACCAAAAGCAGCCAGAGCCAAAATATGCAGTTTCCAAAGATTGAATCATAGTGGAATTATTATAGCAAATGAAAAAGCCCCTTTAAACCATATTGCGCAAACCTCCAGTTGCGAATGGTTTCAGGCGGGGCAGGCCTGGTTGTAGGTTGATTGCAGGCTATTTCTTGAGAAGAAAATAGCCGATGACCACGAGTAAGACGAGTAGGCCGATGACGATCTTGGCTACCGGCGATTTGCCGGTCTGTCTGGGGCCGTCATCGCCGAATAAGCTCTGCGGCATGGTGTTTCCTCCTTCCTTTGGTAGTGGGGTTTGCTAAAGCCAGGTTTCCCCGGCCGGTTGTTTTCCGACATTTCCCCCTTTCTTTGTCGGACCCTAAAAAATACCACAGGCCCGTTTTTTTGTCCAGGCCGTAGCGGGGGATGCCTACTCAGCGGGAAAGTACTCCTTAACCCGACAGATGCTGATGGCGCTGCCTTCGATAACCGGCCGTTTTTGTTTGGTGAGTGCTGTTGTCTCTGTCCTGACCGCAAAAATCCGATGGCCGACGGCCTTGGAAAAAGTGCGGGTTGCAGTATCGCCGTCCAGCCGAGCCACAAAAAGCGCGTTAATGGGCAGGCTACCAATAGCTTGGTGTTGCGGGTTGCGGCAGACTTCTCCGCCACAGAGCTGTTTTTTCAATTATCAATCCTCCTTTTGGGGGTAGTGGGGTCAAACAGGAATGTATTTTACAAAATTTGCGCGTACTGTCAACAAAAAACCTCCCATTCGGGAGGTGGGGCCAAGTTAAGCAGGCTTTTCGATTTGCGATTTCCAGATGGCCTTAAATATTTCTCGTTGGTCATGGGCGAGCACTGCGTCGTGGATTTCCACTAGGTAGTGTGGTTTTTGGTTGGTGACAATCATTACCAGGTAGTCGCCCAATATCCAGGTGGTGGTTTTAAAATTATGGCTTTCTTTCCAAAATTGGATTTGCCTGCGTCCGAATTTTTTCTTTTTTACGGAACAGACAGCTTCGTTGCTTAAAAGTTTGAGTGAGGTTTTGGGGTTTGAACCGGTTTCCCAGTACCAGTCGATCCACTTTTCATACGAGTCAACAAAGGTGTGGTCCTGGTAGCCCCACCAGGTTCCGTCGTACTTCAGAATGCTTTCGTCCCACCTGGCAGCGGCTTTATACAAATGGTTTTCTACTTCATCTTGTGCCACAAAGACGATTTTGGGGATTGTGTACTGGGTTGGCTTGGCAATAGCCTGTAGCTCTATTACCGCGTTTTTTATAATGGCCTGTTTTTCCCGCAGCTGTTTTTCTTCCTTTTGGGCCAGGTAATCCAAGTCGTGCGGGTCTTTGGCCACCAAATACAAAGTTTTTCCTCCCAAATCTTCCGCAATGACCCCTTTCTGAGCCAGTTCTTTAGCTGTGCTGTAAATGGTGGTGCGGTTCAGGCTGGTTATCTTGGCTAAAGAGGCAGGGGAGAGCTTGCCGTGCTGAAGCAAAGCCAGGTATACCTTAATCTCTTTTTCACCAAAACCTAATTGGCTGAGCAGATCATTTATCATGCTTAAATAATAGCATGTTGTTGAAGTTTTGTCAACACAATTTTATTCAATAAATAAAGGCAAATAAATCAATTATTATAAGAATGTGTTATAAAACTATTGACAATTTGTAGATTTTAGGTTATAGTTATTGGTCAAAACAAAAATACCTGGCGAGGTCCACAACGCAAAGGAGGATTAAGATGATAAAACAGGCACTGAAAGCTCGGCTAGCATTAAGGCTTGGAGACTTGGCTGTTCTTGCGTTACTTCTGGCCGCACCGGCATTTGGCCAAAATTGGGTGGAAGAGCGCACTTACTTTTCTAGCGGCGTCGCAACCCCCAGGATTGACGGCCTGCTCACAAGGCCGGTAAAGGGCAACTTGGGCAGCTTTGTCTGGTTTCAGATGCAGCAAGGCTATGGCCAGGCATACGCGGGTGCAACCTATAACCCGAAGCCTTGGGTGCAGTTTGCCCTGGGCGGCGGACTGGAGGAGGACAAACACCCGGCCCGTATTGGCTCTTACGTGTGGGTTGGCAAGGGCCGGGTTTCCGGTCTCGCGGTGTTCGAAGACGGCGGCAGCGGTTTCTGGTATAAAGTGGAAACCAACTGCCAGGTTACAGCCAGGCTCGGCCTTGGTACGCTGACTGAAGCCGCTAAAGGAACCGGTCCCAAGCTTGAGCTGGCGCTGCCCCACACCCGGCTTAAGCTGTGGTTTGCTCCGCTCTGGAGAAGCGGCTCCCTCATGCCGTTGGTCGGGTTTCGGTGGCTGCTCTAAAAAAGCCGGTATGGAATTTTCCATACCGGCCGCTTTTATTATTTAGAGGTATTTTTTTAAATTGGGCTCGCATTTGATTTTTTCAATCAATTCCTTAACCGCCTCGCTTTGATTTTTTGGGGCAATCAGCAGGGCATCCTTGGTGTTGACCACGATAATGTCCTTGAGTCCGGTTACGGCAACCAGTTTGTTTTCGAAGTTATAAATCAGGCTGCCCTCGGCTTTGTGGTGCAAAGCCAAGCCCTTAATTAAGTTGTCGTTTTTTTCCGAAAGCACATCCTTGATAATCTGCCAGCTGCCGATGTCCGCCCAGTCAAAACCCGCTTCAACAACGGCCACCTGGCTAAGTTTTTCAATCAAACCTTTTTCAATATCCC
>JAMCYA010000034.1:494-6712 GCA_023473845.1 Patescibacteria group bacterium | reverse complement strand
GCCGCCGATAAAGGGCTTGATTTTCATCAGCAGGGCATAGATTTCGGGCAGGTGTTCGGCGTAAAGTTCCAGCAGGTGTTCCGTGCGACAAATAAAATAGCCGGTGTTCCATAAGTATTTTTTACTTTTTACAAATTTTTCCGCTGTTTTCAGATCGGGTTTTTCCTTAAAAGCCGAAACCTTGAAGGTTTTGTGTCCCAGCTGGCCGGCCAGCTTAATGTAGCCCAGGCCTGTGTGGGCATGAGTGGGTTTTACGCCAATGGTGATGAAGCTGTTAGGGTGGGTTTTTAAAACCTTTTCCGCCAAGCTCAGGGTTTTAAAGTACGCGGCCTGGTCTTTAATGTAGTGATCGCTCCAGGAGGTGACAAAGGCGCTTTGCCGATCGGCATGGTGCATGAGCAGGGCCGCTAAGCCTAAGGCTGGGCCGCGGTCTTTTAACACCGGCTCAATGGAGTAGTTGGTTTTTGGGATTTCCGGGAGCTGTTTTTTAATGTGCCTCTCGTAATCCGCCGTGGTGGCAATGAAAATTTCTTTTGGCGCAAAGCCTTGCTGAAGCCGGTGGTAGGTGGCCTCCAGGAGAGTCTTGTTTTCGATGAGCTTTAAAAGCTGCTTGGGCTTGGCTTTGCGGGATACGGGCCAGAGGCGCGTGCCCTGCCCCCCGGCCATAAGAAGTGCAAACATGAAAGTGGTTTGGGAAATTAAAAATAAACATCCCGCCTGGAAAAAGACGGGAGATGAAGCGGTTTACCCCTGGTGCAGTCCGCCGCGGGGACTTTTTTCATATAGGTCCAAAATCAGTTTTTCAATCGCTGCCGGGTTGGGCACGTTGTCAAACTCAAAACGCTCGATGCTGGCAGCGGTCTGTACATACACCATGCCGTAATTGAACAAAGTGCCAAACAGGCCCTTGGTGTCGCTGGTGACGTCTTCGATGTTCTCTATGTGGAGTTCGGATACGGTGTGGGAAAATAAGCCCTCTTGGTGCACGTCCACAATCCGGCGGTCAGTGATGACTTGCAGGTTAAGGTAGTAGGACAGCCAGATAATAAATATGCTTAAGGTTAAAAACAGAGTGTAGACCTGGGTGAACAGGCGGGTAACGGCCCCGGCCGTGTCTTCAAACAGCACAGGGAGGTATTCGGGGGCGTACCGGTTAAAAGCCAGGAGCGCAGCGGCAAAAATAAACCAAACCACAACTTTTAAAAAAAGATGGAACCAGTGTTCGTGAATAACTAAAAAAATTTTTTCTTCGTCTTGCTGGCTGGGAAAAAGGCGGCGCATAGGAGGTTATTTGAGGATCTGCTGCAGGTTAGAATATGAGGCTGAGAGAATGGTCAGGTAAAAAAAGCCGTACAGCAAACTTACGCCCAAAGCTACCATGCGCGACTGGGCGTAGCGCACCAGCACATAGACGCCGAACACAGAAAAGAAACTCAGGACCAGAACCAGTAAAAAATATATTCCTGCAATTAACAGGTTAATCGGGGAGGAAAGGTTCATTAGGGGTAGGCTAAATCGTAGGGATAATTTAAATAAAATTAAAGCAAAGCGGTCTGTCCCGAAGCGGGGGGCGGCGTTAAGCCCAGGTGTTTGTAGGCGGCCTCGGTGGCCTGGCGGCCTTTCGGGGTTTTTACCAGCAGGCCCAGGCGGATTAGGAAAGGTTCGTGGATATCGGTGATGGTGTCCTCTTCTTCGCCTGTGGCCGCGGCCAGAGTATTTAAGCCCACAGGCCGGCCGGAAAATTTATTTATCAGCGCATCCAGTATGCGACGGTCGTTTTTATCCAGACCCAAGGCATCCACTTCCAGCAAATCCAGGGCCTTTTGCGCCGTTGGTATGGTAATTGTATCATGGCCGAAAACTTGGGCAAAATCCCGGATGCGTTTTAAAAGCCGGTTGGCGATGCGGGGGGTAAAGCGGCTCCGTTTGGCCAGTTCGCCCGCGGCCGCAGCATCAATTTTGGCATTAAGGATCCCGGCGTTGCGCAGGATAATGCTTTCCAGCTCCGGCTGCTCATAGTATTCCAGGCGGTAGGTCGCGCCAAAACGGTCGCGCAAGGGAGAGGAGAGCAGGCCGATGCGCGTGGTCGCGCCGATTAAGGTAAAGCGGGGCAGTTCCATGCGGATGCTGCGGGCGCCCGGGCCTTTGCCTAAAATGATATCCAAGACGTAGTCTTCCATAGCCGGATACAGCACTTCTTCCACTGCCTTGTTCAACCGGTGGATTTCGTCCACAAACAAAACATCGCCGCTTTCCAGGTTGGTGAGCAGGGAGGCTAAATCCCCGGCCCGCTCAATGGCGGGGCCGGAAGTAATTTTAATGTTTGAACCCATTTCGCGGGCAATAATGTGGGCCAACGTGGTCTTGCCCAGGCCAGGAGGTCCGTAAAGCAAAACGTGTTCCAAGACTTCATTGCGCTGTTTGGCTGCAGACATGACCACGGACAGGTTGTTTTTGACCGCGGTTTGGCCCACGTAGTCGGCCAGTTTGCCGGGGCGCAGGTTTTGGTCTAAAGAAGCGTCCTCAGGCGCATTTTGGGCAGCGTCCAAGGGAGCAAGTGTTTCCGGCTGGTTTTCTGGTTTTTGAGCTTGAATCATAAATTAATTGGTGGAAGGTTTGGGGGTTGAGTTGCCGGTAGTGGCGGGCGTGGGCTGGATGCTGGGCGGAGTAGAGGAAGCTTTGACAAAGGTTTCTTCTTTATGGAACAGGGCCGGTGACTGGTAAACGGATTTAAAAACATCTTTTTTTGCGATGCCGTTTTTTACCACTTCCCGCTCCCAGGTGGCCTTCATGGAACCGTCGTCCTTTCGGTCATAGGTGACGGGCTTGGACAGCGTGACCGTACGGTTATCTTTGGTGCCGTAAAAGTCAAAGTTTAAATGGTCCTTGTCTTTTAAATAGGGCCAAATAAGCAGGCTACCCGGCGTGTCGTTTATAAATTTTAAGTCCACAGACCCCGGATATATAGTGGCGTCCGTGCCTTGGGGCGAATAGTACTGGACTGCGTAGGCATGGTTTTTTCGCTCTTTAATCGGCAGGCCCGCCGCCATGGCAGCCCGGAAAGTGGTGGAAGACACCTGGCAGAGGCCGCCGCCTAGTTCGGGGATTGTGCCTTCTTTTTTAATAACCAATTCCGGCAAAAAACCTTCTTCGGCCTCCACTGGCCCCAGGAATTTATTGAAGCTGAACTCTTCGCCCGGCGCCAGGATGATGCCGGACATTTTTTCCACCCCGATTTTAATATTGTGCCGCCGGTTGCTGGGACTGCCTTTAAAGGCGGATTCGCCTCGCGCCACCAGTTCGTTAATTCCCAAGTCGTTCAGGTCGGAAAGCTTGGTGCGCGGCGGAGCGACACTGATGATTAACCGGGTAGAGGTGGAATTATTTTCCAGGGCAAAAAGCGCACTTTGCGTGCTTGCGAATACATCCGTAGAGAGTCCGTCCTGGGGCGGAGTAAATTTTATCGCCCGTTGGTTTAAAATGGTAAGTTCCGGTTCGACTGCCGGCGTGTCGAGTTTTTGCGCCAGGCTGCTGATGTAATTGTATACGGCGGCCGGACTGTAATTGTAGGCGATTTTTTCCAGCGGCGTTGGTTCCGGCGACTGCTCAAAAAACTCAGCAGCCAGTTGCTGGGGCTGGGGCCGACTGAACATCAGGTTGCTGCTGGTGGGCAGCTGAGCCTGTCGCTGCCAGGAACTCAGGACTTGCGCGTCTACGGGGAATTTTTGGTCCTGATAAAATAAGGTCAGCGCCGGGGTGGCGGCGTGAGCTGGGAGAGCCGCCAGCATGAACAGCGCTGCAGGCAGCAATCTAAATTTAGTTTTTGAATTTAATAAGCAGGGCATGCTTCGGCAAATATTTTTTTATCCTATCCGCCCATTCAATGACGGTTATGGAATTTTTTTGTTCCCAGAATTCAGTAATCCCCAAGGCCTTCACTTCTTTAAAATTTTGCGTCCGGTACAGGTCTAGGTGGTAAAGGGTAACGGCGCGTCCGTTTTTCAGCCTGGCCTTAAACAGGTTCATGAGCACGAAAGTCGGGCTGGATACGCGGGCTGTTACTTTTAGACGCTTGGCAAGCTTTTGGGTAAAGGTGGTTTTTCCGGCGCCTAAATCGCCTACCAGAGCCAGTATTTCCCCGCCAGTCAGGGTTTTGGCCAACTGGTCTGCCAGTTTGTCCAGTTCGTTTAGGGAGGCGATAAATGCGCTTTTCATAAAGGTATTTTACCTGGATTGACTCTTTAAGTAAAATTGCCTATAATGGAAAATCCTTTGCATGTTGCGGGGAAATAAGCCTCTATATTATTTTTTATGGATACAAAAATTGAACAGCAGGTTTTTGATCAGATAGGCAAAGCCAAAAAAATCCTGGTTGCCTTACCGGAAGTTTTGCATGCAGATGCCCTGGCTTCCGGTTTGGCCATGCGCCTGTTTTTGGAAAAATTGGGCAAGGAGGTTGAAGTGGTGACCAGCGCCCAGCCCAGTGCCGAGTTTGCTTTTTTGCCCAAAGCCGCAGAACTAAAAAACACCGTGCAGAGCGTAAAGAGCCTGGTTGTGGAATTAGACACGGCGCAAAAAAAATTGGACGAGCTAAGCTATCAGGTGCTGGAAAACAAGGTGGAAATCTACCTCAAATCCAAGAGCGCGCCATTTGTGCCCGATGAGGTCAAATTTAAGAATGAAAAATTTCCGGTGGACCTGCTGGTTATCCTGGGCTGCCAGGCTTTTGAAGACCTGGGCGGGCTGTTTCGCGACCATACGGAAGTCTTTTACGAGACTCCGAAAATCAACATCGACAACAAGCCCGGCAATGAGTATTTCGGCGCGGTGAATTTGGTAGATGTCACTGCTACTTCCCTGGCCGAAGTTTTGTCCGGGCTATTCGAGCAGTACGAACAGCAGCTGGTTGATGAACAGATTGCCACTTGCCTTTTGACCGGAATTATTACCCAGACCAACAGTTTTCAGCATGCGCAAACCACACCCCAGGCCTTAATGAAAGCTTCGCGCCTAGTGGCCTTAGGCGGCCGGCAGCAGGAGATTATTAAGCATGTCTACAAGACCAAATCTTTGCCTTTGCTCAAGCTCTGGGGCCGGGCTTTGGCCAGGCTGAAAGTTTTGGAAACAGCGCGCGCGGCTTACTCCGTGCTTAATGCGGGTGATTTTGAAAAAACCGAGGCCAGCGAGGATTTGCTGCTTCCTGCCCTAAAAGAACTTCTGGCCAATGTGTCGGGGTAATAATTCCGGTCAAAAGGCAAATTGGTGCGCTCCATATTTATGCTATAAAAACCGATAACGGGAATTTATGATATAATACAGGCGAGAAGATTCGCCTGTTTTTTGAAACAAAAACCATGCCTAAAAATACCATGTTTTCCAGTTCCAAAACGGACCTGCAACAAAGCCTGGACGAGCTGAACCGGCAGATGCAGGAGCGCGAAACCCAGGCCCGCGCCGGGGCTTTGGGCCTGCCTTATATTGATCTGCACAATTTCCCCATTGATTTAAATGTGCTGGGCATGTTTACCGAAGAGGAGGCGAAGGAAATGGGCGCAGTGCCATTCTATAAAGAACAAACGGACTTGCGGATTGGCATTACTGACCCGGACCACCCTTTGCTGCTGGAAAAACTTAGAGAGTTTTCCCAGCATAACAAACTGACCGTATATGTCATTTCCCATAAAAGCCTGGAACAGGTTTTAAGGTTTTACGCCAAGGTGATGCGGCCTAAGGCCGCGCACGACGACGTGGTTAGGGTGGAAAAGACAGAAGATTACCACGAACTTTTTAAAATACTGGCCTCCGAAGAGGAACAAAAAAAACATACGGCCACGGATTTGGTGGAAATAATTTTCGGCGCCAGCCTGTTTTATAAATCTTCCGATATCCACATTGAGCCGGAAGAGCATTTTGTGAAAGTGCGCTTCCGCGTAGACGGCGTGCTGCAGGATATTTTGCACTTAAGCAAGACTTTGCAGAAATCTTTTATCACCCGCCTGAAGATTATTTCCAAGCTCAAGCTTAACGTAGAAAACGAAGCTCAGGACGGGCGCATTACTTTTTACTATTTGGGCAAGCCCATAGACGTGCGCGTTTCCGTGCTGCCTTCCGCCTATGGCGAAGAAGTGGTGATGCGGCTTTTGGGCACGGGCGCGGTTAATTTAAAGCTTAAAGATTTAGGCTTCAGGCCCGAGCACCAGGAAATACTGCACCGCGTT
>JAMCYA010000034.1:0-484 GCA_023473845.1 Patescibacteria group bacterium | reverse complement strand
ATAACCACGGGGCCCACGGGTAGCGGCAAGACTACCTCCTTGTATGCTTTTTTAAACGAACTCAATGAGCCGGGCGTGAAAATTATCACCCTGGAAGACCCGGTGGAATACAAGCTGGAAGGCATTGTCCAAACCCCCATTGACCATAGCCACAATTTTGATTTTGCCCAGGGACTGCGCGCAATCTTAAGGCAGGATCCGGATATTGTGATGGTGGGGGAAATCCGCGATCAGGAAACCGCGGAAGTTTCCATGCAGGCCGCGCTGACCGGCCACATGGTGCTGTCTACGCTTCATACCAATGACGCAGCCGGCGCTATCCCGCGCCTGTTGAATATGGGGATTAAACCCTTTGTGGTGGCACCGGCTTTGTCCTGCATTCTGGCGCAGCGGCTGGTGAGAAGGCTTTGCCAAACATGCAAAAAACCGGCCCAGCTTTCGCCCACCCTCATGGACCACGTAAAATTAATCCTAAGCCAAATTC
>JAMCYA010000046.1:7554-10710 GCA_023473845.1 Patescibacteria group bacterium | reverse complement strand
ACTAAGCCGTGGACTTTAAGGTTTTGGTCGACCGGAAGAAGGTAAAAATCGGCGAGCCGCATAAATTTGATGAATTGAAATGGTTCAGGCTTGCTGAGGTGCCCGCAAATTTACATTCGCAATTGCCTTATTTTTTGGAAAAGTACAAAGAGAAGCTATGAGAGTAACGGTTTTTGTCCATCCTAATTCCCGAAAGCCGCGCGTGGAAACTGATTTGTTGGGGGATTTGCATGTGCATGTTAATGCCCCGCCTTTGGAGGGTCGGGCCAACCACGCCGCGGCCACGGCTCTCGCCGAATATTTTAAAGTGGCCAAGTCCAGGGTTGCGTTGGTACGCGGCGCCAAAGCCAAACAAAAAACTTTTGAAATAAGTTAAGGGTATGACCAAGAGCCAAGCTTTTATTGCCGTCTGCGCCAGTTTTTCCGCAGGCGTGTTTTTGTCATCCTGGCTGAAGATTGACGCGCACGTCACGGCTTTGTTGCTGGGCCTTTCCATAATGGTTTTGTCTTTGGGGTTGATTAGCCGTCGCCCGCTGGTTTTTTTACCCGCGCTGCTGCTTTTTGCCGGCAGCTGGGGGGTGTTAAGGCTGCAGGGGTCGCTCATGGAAAATGAATATGCAAATTTGCTTGACGCTAAACAGGACTTGGACGGCCTGATTGTGGAGGACCCGGACATCAGGCAAGACCGCCAGCTGCTGACTTTCCAGCCCGAGGGTTTTGGGCAAAGAATCCTTATTACCACCAGCAAAGCCCAGGAATATTTTTATGGCGACAAACTGGTGGTCACGGGTAAGCCCAGGGAACCAAAGGCTTATGAGGATTTTGACTACCAGAAATATTTGGAACGCTACGAAGTTTACGCAATTATGAGCTATCCGAAAATTTTGGTTACCAGAACCGGGCAGGGCAATTGGGTAAAGTTTCAGCTGCTAAAACTGAAGCAGGCATTGGTAAAAAATTTATCGGAGAAGTTTACCGAACCCCACGCCAGTTTGCTTCTGGGTATTTTGATTGGCGCGAAAAAAACCTTACCCCAAGACTTGGTTGTCAAATTTCAGGCCACCGGGCTGAGCCATATTGTGGCCGTATCCGGCTATAACATCACTATTCTCGCTTCGTTTTTGGGCCTGGCCGCTTACCTGTTGGGGCGCCGGGCGAGTTTTTGGTTTTCGCTTTTAGCGATATTTGCCTTTGCGGTAATTGCCGGCTGGTCGGCTTCCGTGGTGCGCGCGGCCATTATGGGCGCTGTGCTGCTGGTCGGCTTCCGGAGCGGCCGGCCATATTCGGCCGGGCCCGGCATCTGCTTGGCGGCAGGCGTAATGGTAGCCTTTAACCCCCGCGTGTTGTACTGGGATGCGGGTTTTCAGTTGTCTTTTTTGGCCACGCTCGGCATTGTTTATGTCCTGCCGATTTTGGAAAAACTTTTCCGCCTGGAAGCCGGCGCTGCGGGGCTTAAGGCGGCTGCCCTGTCTTCCCTGGCGGCCATCTTGGCCACGCTGCCCTTAAGCCTGTTGCATTTCGGCCAGCTGCCGGTTTACGCGCTTTTGGCCAATATTCTAGTTTTGCCTGTTGTGCCCTATGCCATGCTGTTTGGGTTTTTGGCTCTTGTCCCTTTTTTGGGTCCGGGTTTTGGGTTCGTTGCCAAGCTAATTTTGGATTATATGCTGGCGATTATTGGCTGGGTAGCCTCCTGGCCGGGCGCAGTCTGGAAGGTGAGCGTGGCGCCAGCAGCGGTTCTTGCCGTTTATCTGTTCCTACTAGCCGCATTTTTTTGGGCTCTGAGAAAAACCCGCCCGGGTTGAAACTCGGCATAGGTTTATGGTAAACTGCTATAGCTATGTTCAAGTATTAATTCTGCGTAAAAAATGACAAATAAAACCCTGTATATTTTAATAGCTTTAATTTTACTATTGGCGGCCGGTTTGTTCGCGTACCGCTTTTATGCCCCAGCTGAAAAAACGGAGCAGCTGTCGCAAAGCGAACCGCCGGCAGAGCCCAAAGAACCCGTGCCCACAAGCACCCAACCCACTATGCAACCAACCCAACCCCAAACCTCGACTTCTTCCCCAGCAGCGGCCAAACCCTGCCCAGAGCAGAAAGTCTGTGCGGAAATCAGCGTAAAGAATTTCGGAGTAATGAAGCTGGAGCTTGATCCGGTGGCTGCCCCAAAAACCGTGGCCAATTTTGTAAAGCTGGCTAACGAAGGTTTTTATAACGGCCTGACTTTCCACCGCATCGCCAAGGATTTTGTAATCCAGGGCGGCGACCCGAAAGGGGACGGTACAGGCGGTCCGGGTTATACTGTGCCGGCGGAGATAAAACTGCTGCACAAAAAAGGCGCAATTGCCATGGCCCGCCTGGGCGACCAGGTTAATCCGAAACGCGACTCCAGCGGCAGCCAGTTTTATATTGCCTTGAATGATTTGCCCCAGCTGGACGGCCAGTACACGGTGTTCGGTTATGTGGTGCAGGGTATGGATGTGGCGGAAAAAATCGGCCAGGTGCAAATTGATTCACCTTACGGCGACGGCGCGCCCAAGGAGAAGGTGGTCATTGAAAGCATCAAAATTTTAAAATAGGCATTAATTTTAAGGAAAACCATGACAGAGATTCATAAGATAATCAAACAGGAAAAAACTTTAGTATTGGTTAAGCCCGACGGCGTGAAGCGCGGCCTGGTCGGCGAGGTTGTGCATCGCATTGAGAAGCGCGGCCTGAAAGTTGTTGGCCTAAAAATGGTCCAGGTTGGACGCGAGCATTTGGAGAGCCATTTTCCCAAGAGCGAAGAGTGGATTGAGCGTTTGGGCAACAAGACTTTGAAAACTTTTACCGAATACCAGATTGATCCGGTGGAAGCCCAGGGCACGGCCGATCCCAAAGAGCTCGGCAAAATGGTCAAGGAAAGCCTGTTTGAATACCTCCAGTCCGGTCCCGTGGTGGCCATGGTTATAGAAGGCATTCATGCCATTGATATGGTCAGGAAGCTGGCGGGCAACACTTTGCCGGTGTTTGCGGAAATGGGCACGATTCGGGGCGACTACTCCGTGGACAGCCCGTCTGTCGCCAACGTGGAGCGCCGCGCCATCCACAACATTATGCACGCCTCGGAAACCAAGGAAGAGGCCGGCAATGAAATCAATCTATGGTTTTCCTTAA
>JAMCYA010000046.1:0-7544 GCA_023473845.1 Patescibacteria group bacterium | reverse complement strand
ATTCCCGCCCCAAAAGGCGGGTTTTTTAAACCCCAAATGAAAGGAGGGCAGATATGCCCAAGGTCAGGGCAGTTGTGGTGAGAAACGCGGAAGCAGGGCTGGGTTTTGCCGAAAAACACGGCTACCACATCCTCGTTAAGTCAGCCTTTTCGCTTCAGTGGTCGGCGACAGCCGAAGACTCCGGCGAACTGGTGCGCTTGGTGGAGGAAGGCCTGAGGCTTTCTCCCATCGGCGAGGTGTCGGTGGAAAAGGCCCAAGCAGCCTGAACAAAAAGCCGCCGGCAGTTGTCCGGCGGCTCAACTCTTTTTTGTTTTTTAGTTCAAAGACGGATTATTTTTTTCTGAAAAACCGGGGCAGGGTAAAGTTCATTTCCTTGACCCTCTGGATGAGACCGCGGTTTTCCTGGTTTAGGTGGGCGCGGATTTTGCTTTTGGCATTGTTGGTCCGGGCGTATTCCAGCCATTTGGGGGAAACCTTGACCGGGTTTTTGCTCTTGATGATTTCTATGACGTCTTCTTTGTCCAGTTCGTCGTAGATGCTGGCCATTTTGCCGTTGATGCGCGCACCCATCATGTGCATGGCCAAATCCGAGTGGACGCTGAAAGCAAAATCAATGACCGTGGCGCCGGAAGGCAGGTCTTTAATGTCGCCTTTGGGCGTGTAGACGAAGATGCGATTTTTGAAAAAGTCGATTTTCAGGTTTTCCAAAAAATCTTCGGGGTTGGGCGTGTTTTCCTGCCAGGCGCGGAGTTCCTTGAGCCACGGGGCCTGCAGGCTGCGCGTAAAGGCGTGGTTTTTGCCTTCTTCGTTGTAAAACCAGTGGGCGGCCACGCCGCGCTCCGCCTCTTCGTGCATCAGGTCGGTACGGATTTGGATTTCAAAAGTTTTGCCGCCCTTGCCGATAACCGTGGTGTGGATGCTCTGGTAGCCGTTGGGCTTGGGGGTGGCAATATAGTCTTTAATTCGGCCGGGCACGGGCTGAAAATGTTTGTGGATGGCACCTAAGGCCGCGTAACAGTCGCCAGTGGATTTGGTGATGACCCGCAGCGCAATAATGTCGGGACAATCCATCACATCCCCGTCGTACTTGTTTAGCTTGTGGTAAAAGGAATACAGGCGCTTCACCCGGCCGGAGACCTCTATGAATTTAATCCCCTCAATTTTTAGGGTGTGGATCAGGGATTTTTGCATTTCTTTGATGCTTTCTTCGCGTTCGGCCATTTCCTGGTTAAGCAGCTTTTCGGTTTCCGCGTATTCCTTGGGGTGCACGATTTGGAAAGACAGGTTTTCCAGTTCGTCTTTCCAGGAGCCGATGCCCAGGCGCGCGGCAATAGGCGCGTATACCTCCAGGGTTTCGGAAGCCACTTTGAGCTGCTTGTCCTTGGGGATGTGATGGATTGTCCGCATGTTATGGATGCGGTCGGCGATTTTAATCAAAATGACGCGCACGTCTTCGCTGGTGGCAAAAAATAGTTTGCGCAGGTTCTCCACGTAAAATTTGTCTTTGCTGTCGCGAAAGCGCACGTGGCCCAGTTTGGTGACGCCGTCCACCAGCCGGGCGATGTCTTCCCCGAATTCCGCGCGGATTTTTTCCAAAGGCGTACCCGTGTCCTCGTGAACATCGTGCAGCAGGGTGGCGGCCAGGGTGGCGGTGTCGGGGAAAATTTGGCCAAGGATAATAGCCGCGCCCCGCGGATGGACAATGTAGTCTTCGCCGTTTTTCCTTTTTTGCCCGGCGTGGGCCCTGGTCGCAAAATCCAGCGCTTTATGCAAAAGCGCTGTTTCGTCGGGCTTGAAGTTGTGGGGGATGGCTTTGAGAAATTCCGTCATATTAGGCTAATTATACCATTATTTGTTGGCAGATAGAATATAAATTATACTCAATATATAATCAGTTTATTTCCCACATCATTATGCCCGAATTACCCGAAGTGGAAACCGTGGCCCGGGAACTGGGCCGCAAGCTTAAAGGCCGGAAGATTGTTTCCGTGGAAGTGCTCGCGCCGAAAATGATCAGCATCGGTCCGGCCACGCTGCCGCCCGCCCGCGCCGCCAACCCCGCTGCAGTCGCACAGTTTAAAGAAATTGCCGTGGGGCAAAAGTTTATTTCCGTCCGCCGTCGCGCCAAACTGCTGATTTTCGATTTGTCCGGCCCCTGGACCATGCTGGCGCACTTGAAAATGACCGGCCAGTTCATTTTCGAGGATGCGCGTTTAAGAAAGATGACCGGGGGAAAATACCGGCTGCTGAACAAGGCGGCGGCGCCCAAGCTGCAGCTGCCGGCCCGACACACCCACGTAGTTTTTCGTTTTAGCGATAAGAGCGCCTTGTATTTTAATGATGTGAGGAAGTTCGGGTATTTGAAACTGGTCCATGACAATGAACTGGGCCAGGTTCGGGAATTTTCGGAATATGGCCCGGAACCGCTGGATAAAAAGTTTACTCTGCAGGTGTTTGTCGACCGGGTGAGTGCGCGGCCGAAAGCCAAAATCAAACAAGTGTTAATGGATAACAGGGTGGTGGTGGGGATCGGCAATATTTACAGCGATGAAATACTTTTTCACGCCGGGGTCCGGCCGGCCAGGGAAGTTGCCAAATTATCCGCCCAGCAGCTGGCTAAAATTTACAAGCACATCCGGCCCATACTGGAGAAAGCCATCCAGGCCAAAGGTTCCAGCGTGGGAGATTTTGTGCGCACAGACGGCAGCTGGGGGCGCATGGGCAAGTTCCATTATGTTTATGGCCGGAAAGGGCAAAAGTGCAAAAAGTGCGGCAGTATAATCCAGGCCATAAAGCTGGGCGGCCGGACCGGCTCGTTTTGTCCCCAATGCCAAGCATAAAACCCGACCGTGTTACAATTAAACCAGAAAGGAAAGACGTATGGACAACCTAAATCCGCCGGCTCCCAGGAGCCAAGACCAAATTTTACAGGAGATTCTGGAAAACACGCACAAGACCAAAAGGTACATGCAGTGGCAGCTGTATATTACCGTGGCCTTGGTGGTAATTCCGCTCATTGCCATGATTGCGATTTTGCCCATGGTACTAAGCAGTCTGGGCAGCGTTTACGGCACGGGCGGCCTGCTCCAATAAGCCATGCCGCACATTAATGAAAAACTAGATTTCACCGTCACGGTTTTTATTGTCCATGACAATAAGGTTTTGCTGCGCATGCACGACAAATACAATGTCTGGCTGGGCGTGGGCGGGCACATTGAGCCGGGCGAGGATCCAATTGAGGCGCTTTACCGGGAAGTGAAAGAAGAGTGTGGTTTGGAGTTCGAACTGGCCGGAAAACGCCCGCGGAATTTTTCCGCAGAGTCGACAGATTTGCCCGTACCCGCTTTTATTAACCGGCACCATACCGGATCCGGCCACGAACATGTTGATATGCTGTATGTGGCCAGGGCCAAAACCCTGAACATCCAGCCCGGCCCAGGTGAAAAGCAGGTTGAGTTCAGGTGGTTTGCCCGGGAGGAGCTGGAAAATTCGGAGTTAACCATAAACGACCACACCCGCTATTATGCGGCGGAAGCGATTAAACTCGCTTTGGTTAAAGATTAAATAACAAAATTTATGACTGACGAAAAATGGGAACAGCTGGTGCAGGCCGCAAAAAACCATTTTGAGGATGTGTCCATAAAGTCGGAAGCGCTGCTTAGGGACACGCCCGAGGGCCAGCAAACGGAAGGCACCCAGGATGTGCTGGAATTTGAAAAACAAGGCGGGCGTTTCCGGCTGGTGCGCGAAAACCGGCCCGCGGTATTGGAAAAAAAACAGTACTTTTCCCACCGCATGGGCGACACCGCCCGGACGGAATATAAATTGTCGGACACGGAATTTTCCCACAAGCTGAAAGTCTACAAAGAGGTGGGTTACGACGACTGGGAAGAAGTGACTTTGGATAAGTTAGGCTTGTAAAAGCAAAATGCTTTCAGACCGGATTTTGGAAACTTTGCGGTTTTTTGATCTGCAGGATTACCCCCTGACGCTTTTGGAAATTTATACATATTTGTTGCCGGAAAAAGAAAGTTTGGCCGGACTTTTGGATGCGCAGCACGAATTCCGCGGTGCGGCGCCTGTTGCTGGGGCCGCGTTGGTGCCGGCGCTGGCTATTGCGGAGTGTTTGAGCGGCGAACTGGCCGAGAGAACGGAGTGCCACCGCGGGTTTTATTGTTTAAAGGGCCGCGGAGGGATTATCCGGCAGCGCTTGCTTAATTATTTGCATGGCATGTTTCGGGAAAAGCGCGTTGCCCGGTTTGCCCGCGGCCTGAAATGGATACCCTTTGTTCGGGGCGTGGGACTGGCCGGCAGCCAGGTTTTGGGCCAGCAGAAAGACACTTCCGATATTGATTTGTTTATTATCACTGATGAAAACCGCATGTGGTTGGCCCGCACTTTGGTTACGGCCTATTTCCAGATATTGGGGCTCAGGCGCCACGGGACAAAGGTAAAAAACCGTTTTTGCCTTAACCACTATGTCGCGGGGGATAAGGAGCTCACCAAACTGCGCAATTTGTACACGGCGCTGGAATACGCCAAGCTGCGCCCCTTGGCGGGCGCCCGGGCCGTGGCCGCATTCCAGAAAAAAAATCAGGCCTGGATTTCAGGTTTTTACCCCAATTGGCAGGCGCCAACGGCCCAGGCGCCTGCGGCTTCGCCAGTCCAGGTGTTTTTGGAAAAACTTTTTCAGGGCAAATTCGGCGCGTGGCTGGAAGCCCGGCTCAAAGCCTGGCAGCTGCCGAAAATCCGCACGGAAAAATACATCCTCGTGGCTGACGACGAGCTGTCGTTTCATCCTGACAGCAAGCAGGAGTTTTTACTTAAGCGGTTTTTCGAAAATTAGGGCCAAAAGCAAGGGGTAGCGGAAAAGCTGGTAGGCAAGGTCAAAGTCCGGGCTGTCGGTCCCGGATTTTATTTCGATCAGGCTTTTTTGCTCCAGACCTGCGCCGTTTGCGGCCCGGGCGTAGTCCGCGAGCGTGTAATAGAAAGAGGGGATTTTAATCCGGCCGAATTCGCGCTGGATTTTTTGTCCCGAAGGCCAGACCTGGGGGCTAATTTTCAGCTTTGGCTTTTGCCGCAAAAGCCAGCCTAATACACCCCGCTTCCAGACGGCTTTTGGGAAAGTCAGGTCCGGGTTGGGTACGGTAATAATCAGCCGGCCTAAAGGTTTAAGCGTTCGGGCCAAGTTTTGGAAAGCCGGATTTAAATTTTCAATATCCGGAGCGGCCATGTTCAAAACAACACAATCAAAGCTGTCCGTTGCAAACGGCAGGGGCTGCATAACATCCGCAATTTCCAGGCGCGCATTTGGCGCGATTTTTTTGGCCAGAGCCAGCAGGGCGGGGGAGGCGTCAAAGCCGGCCAGTTTTTGGTAATCCGGACGCAGCAGGGCCAAAAGCCAGCCCGAACCGCACGCCGCGTCTAAAACCGCAGCCTGGGGGTTTGGGGGCAGGAGGGGCCTTAGGGTTTGATACAGGAATTTTTGCTGCAGCCGGCCGTTGTGCGAGGCCAGAAAACGGAGGTAGTTGCGGACAAATTTTTCCTCTTGATATCCCGGGTTCATGGTGGTATTATACCACCCAGGCGTAAAAACCGGGTATTATCACTCAGCTTGACAGAGTGATAAAATCGGTTATAATTAAACGGTAGTAATTAATTTTGCCTCCAAAAAGCAGGGGCAAGCGAAAGAGAAACCATATGAAAATCAAACCTCTCGGCGACCGGATTTTGGTGAAGCAGTTGTCCAGCGAAGAAGTGACCAAAAGCGGCATTGTGCTGCCCGAAACCGCAGACAAGGAAAAAAAGGCCCAGGGCACGATTGTAGCCTTAGGCAACGGCGAAGAGCTAAAAACTTTGGGGCTCAAAGTGGGTGACGTGGTGGTTTTTGGCAAGTACGCGGGCGATGAAGTGGAGATGGAAGAAGACGGCAAAAAACATGAATACAAAGTTTTATATGTCGGCAAGGTTAAAGACGAGTCCGATATTTTGGCAATTGTTGAATAAGTAAAAAAGAGTTTTGTATGGAAAAAAAAGAAAAAGAAGAAAATATAAACAAGCTGGTTTTGGCATTCCCAAATCAATTACCCGTTGGTTCCAAGGTCCCGTTTTTAAATCAAGTTGGTTCCGTGATATCGATACCATCAGTAATGAGTAAATTAACATAGAAAGGCAGTTTAAATTATGAGCAAAATAATCAAATACGGCCTAGAGGCCAAGCAAGCGATTAAAGCCGGCGTGGACAAAGCGGCGGACGTGGTCAAGGTGACCCTGGGCCCGACGGGCCGGACAGTAATTTTGGATAAGGGCTACGGCAGCCCGAGCATCACGGACGACGGCGTAACCGTGGCTAAAGACATTGAGTTGGAAGACAAGTTCGAAAATGTGGGCGCTTCTTTAATTCAGGAAGTGGCCAACCGAACCAATGACGAGGCGGGCGACGGCACTACCACGGCCACGGTCCTGGCCCAGCAGATGATTGAAGACGGTTTTGAGATGCTCAAGCGCAATCCATACAAGGCGAACGACATGAAGCGCGGCATGGACAAGGCGGTTAGGTTGGAAGTGGCTGAATTGAACAAAGTCAAAAAGGAAGTTAAGGGCAAGGAAGGCATTGAACAGGTGGCCACCATCTCCTCCTTAGACCCCGAGGTCGGCAAGCTTATTGCTGAAGCCATGGAAGAAGTCGGCCATGACGGCGTGATTACCGTGGAAGAAGGCCAGACTATCGGTTTGGAAAAAGAAGTGGTAAAAGGCATGCGTTTTGACAAGGGTTTTGTGACTCCGTACATGGTGACTAACGCCAAGCGCATGGAAGCCGTGTGGGAAGATCCGTACATTTTAATTACCGATAAAAAAATTTCTTCAGTCCAGGATGTGCTGCCGCTTTTGGAAAAAGTGGCGCAGACCGGCAAAAAGGATTTGGTAATTATTGCCGACGAGGTCGAGGGCGAAGCTCTGGCCACGTTTATACTGAACAGAATCCGCGGCACCTTTAACGTGCTGGCGGTGAAGGCTCCGGGTTTTGGCGACCGCCGCAAAGAAATGCTGCAGGATATTGCCGTCTTAACCGGCGGTTTAGTGATTACCGAAGACTTGGGCCTAAAGTTGGACAAGACCGAACTGGAACAGCTGGGCCGCGCCCGCAAGGTGATTGCCACCAAAGATAACACCACCATTGTGGACGGGCAGGGCGACAAGGCCAAGATTGAGGACCGGGTCAGCCAGATTAAGGCAGAATACAAGGAGTCCACTTCGGATTTTGACAAGGAAAAGCTGCAGGAGCGCATGGCGCGCCTGGCCGGCGGCGTGGGCGTGATTAAAGTCGGCGCTTTTACGGAAACGGAAATGAAAGCCAAGAAATTTAAGATTGAAGATGCGCTGAATGCCACCAAGGCCGCGGTGGAAGAGGGAATTGTAATTGGCGGCGGCGCTGCCCTGGCCAAAATCGCTCCCAGGCTGGAAGAGGAAGTGGCTAAGGGCAAATACTTTGCAGAAAACGAAAAGCTGGGTGCGATGATTATCCGCAAGTCTTTGGAAGCGCC
>JAMCYA010000038.1 GCA_023473845.1 Patescibacteria group bacterium | reverse complement strand
CTTGTACAGAGATGCGAAAGAGAAAAGCGATGCGACTGCAGACCAGGCCAGGTTTGCAAGCCAGCTCCGGCGCCGACAATCTCATACGCCGGGATTAGTCCAACAAAACTTCAACAACCCAATTTTCGGCCGCCGCCGAACCGTTGAACGTCCTTGTTAGGATTCCACGCGTCTACGAAAGGAACGCAAAAGGAACAGCAACTTGTCGGTGCTGTTCCTTTCCTTTGGGCCCTCTTTTGCCAGAGGCGCAGGAATTTTCTATAATCAATTAGACATTAATTCAGGAAGGATACAAAAACCCAAATGGCTAGTTTGAAGAAAATTGTTCTCGACTTGGAAACCCAAAAAGAATTTGCAGAAGTCGGCGGCCGGGGCAAAAACCACCTGCTGAAAGTTTCGGTTTGCTGCATTTATGATTACAGCACCGACAAGTACGGCTGCTATGAGGAAAAAGAACTGCAGAAGCTGGCGCCGATACTTCAGACCGCGGACCAGATTATCGGCTACAACATCAAAGATTTTGATTTTGAGGTCATCCAGCCGTATTTGAATTTCGATATCCACCAGGTGCCTTATTTGGATTTGTTGGAAGAAATCGACAAGGTGCTGGGCCACCGCATCAAGCTGGAGGACGTGGCCCAGGCCACTTTAGGCAAAGGGAAATCCGGCAGCGGCAAGGAAGCCTTGCTGTATTTTAAGAACGGGCGAATGGACCTTTTAAAAAAATATTGCCAGGACGACGTGAAAATTACCAAGCAGGTTTACGATTATGTGATGAAAAACCAAAAAGTTTTGTACCGGGATTTTTTCAAAATCCAGGAAATTCCCTTAAGGTTAAAAGACGCTGTGGCCCGGCAGGGCGTGGTGCATCAGGCTTCCTTGTTTTAATTCAAAACTTCTTACATGAACAAGGCCAGAAAATATTTTGTCATTTTGCTGCTCTTGGGTCTTCTGGCCTGGGGTTTGGCTGAAGTCTTTTCCGGGCGCGTAATTTTACCGCAAAGTTTCCAGTTGGGACCACTGGCCGTGCATTTTTATGGGCTGACCATGGCGGCTGCGGTTTTGGTCGGCTTGCTTTATGCGAGGAAAACGGCTGAAGAATACGGTTTTACAAAAACCCAGGCCGAAGACTTGGCGCTTTATCTGGTGCCGGTCAGTTTTGTGTTCGCCCGCGCTTACCACGTGGCAAGCTCTTTTGCTTACTACAAACTGCACCCGCTGGACGCCTTGAAAGTCTGGCATGGCGGCCTTTCCATTTATGGGGCTGTGCTGGGCGGGGTGCTGGCTTTGGTGGTTCTCCGCAAAGTCTTCCGCACCAAAGCTTCCTTGCTAAGCTCGTTCGACTGGCTGGCGCCTGCTGTTTTGCTCGGCCAGATTATCGGCAGGTTCGGCAATTTTTTCAACTACGAAGCATACGGCAACCCCACCGGTTTGCCCTGGAAAATGTTCGTACCCGAACAGTTCAGGCTGCAAGGCTATACGGATTACGCGTACTACCACCCCTGGTTTTTATACGAGCTATTAGGCAACCTTATTATCTTCTGGCTGCTGTCCCGGCACTTTAAGAAGCTTGGGCCGGGGAGCTTGTTTTTTGGCTATGTTTTATTGTATAATGTATTGAGATTTTGTTTGGAGTTTATCAGGCTGGACAGTGTTTTTGTAGGCACAGTCAGACAAAATGCAGTGGCCAGTCTAATCCTTGCATTTATCGGTTTGTTCGGGCTTATCTTGAGCCATAAAAGGCAGAATGTTTAAATACCACAAACTAATTTCTTTGTTTATAGGTTTGCTTTTTTTGGCGGTTTTGCAGACCTATTCCCGGCCGGTGCCGGTGTTTAGGCTGCTGGTTGCGGCCTTTTTGATTTATGTTGCGGCCGTAGGCCTGTATAACCGCAAATACCTCCAGGCCGCGGACAGGTATACTTTTTGGGGACTGGTAAGGCCGGCTTTGCTGGCCGCGTCGGGCTTGGGGATTTTTTTCTTTTTGCCTTCGGAAGGCTTGAGGAATCTTTTTTTGCTGGTGTCAGTAGGTACGATTTTTTTGTTTGAGGTGTTTTTGGGAAACTTTTCCGAGAATTTTTTGGTGAGCGAAATCTTGGTTGTGGCTTTCGGCTTGTT
This sequence comes from Patescibacteria group bacterium, assembly GCA_023473845.1. Taxonomy (GTDB): domain Bacteria; phylum Patescibacteriota; class Doudnabacteria; order UBA920; family UBA920; genus JAMDEL01. The sequence continues at coordinate 10,215 of JAMCYA010000038.1, read as the reverse complement.
TCTTTCCCTGGCCGGCCTGGATTTTTATTTTCCCAGTTTCGGCGACGCAGGGGCAGGCGGGTTTTCCCTGCAGCCGCTGTACCTGGCCGGAGTTTTTCTAATTGTGTATCTGCTTTCCAGGTCCCTGTATGAGTATACGCCGTTGAACAGTGCGCAAAAAAATTTGGCGGCTGCGGTGATGGGGATATTTTGCACCCAGCTTTTTTGGTCTTTGAGTTTTTTGCCTTTGCATTTTACTGCTGCCGCATTTTTGTTGCTTAACTTTTTTTATCTGTGTCTGATGCTTTATTACTATCAGATTTTTAATACTTTAAATTTAAAAAAAATATACTTCCATTTCGGGTTGTTTGCAGTTTGCGCCAGTCTGGTGCTTCTGACTACGCCCTGGAAAGTTATCTAATTTAGCCTATGAACAAGAAACAGATTTTTTACGTGCTTTTGGTTACCATCGCGTTTACTTTCCTGCTGAATTTATTTTTCGGCAGGTTTGTTGCGGCCCGGCTGTCCACAATCCCGCTCTTAAACCGGTTTAACATCTTAAGCCCCCAGGCCCCGATCGTGATTAATACGCGGGAAGAGGTGCGGGTTAACGACGGCAAGGATATTCTAGAGGCTGTGGCAAACATTAAATCCCGTCTAAGCCAGGTGGTATTGGTGCAAAACGGCCAATTCACCGTGGCGGGTTATGCCGTGAACGTGGCTTCCGAGGGCTTGTTCTGCGCGCCGCAAAGCATTTTTAGCTCCAAGACCGGAAATTATTTTTTGGTGCTGCCGGACGGACGTCAGGCGCCGGTGGGCAGCAAGGTTGTGGATCCGGCGACGGGTGTGGTGTTTTTTTCGGCTGATTTGAACGCAGTGCCGGTTGCCACTTGGGGCGATTCCAGCCAGCTCAAGCCCGGTGAAAAAATAATCGCCGTCCGCAACTCCCTGCAGGCCGCTTCTCCGCTGGTCGAGGTGCTGTTCGTGGGCAGGGCCCAGGATGATGTTTTTGGCCAAACCTATGACGCGGACCGTCCGAGCCGGGTTTTCGGCACCGACGATTTGCAAGGTTTACCTTTGGGTACGGCATTGGTTAATACCCAGGGCGAAGTCGTGGGCATGCTTAGCGACAAGGGCGCCGTCGTGTCCTCGGATGTGCTGAAAAAAATTACTGACCTGTATTTCCAGAACCGGCAAAAAATCACCCGGCCCTATTTCGGCTTTACATACAGCCAGCTGACCAGGTCAGGCAGTCAGCTAAGGGGATTGCCGGAAGGCGTGCAGGTTTTAACCGTGGACCGCACCGGCAAAACCAAATCGCCGGCCGCCGATGCCGGGCTTTTGGAAAAAGACGTGATTGTCTCGGTTGATGGCCAAGCCTTAAGCGAAAACCAGCTCTTGGAAGAAATGCTGCAGAAGTACAAGCCCGGCGATATTGTTAAGTTTCAAATCCAGCGGGGCAAGGATTTAAAAGAGCTCAGCCTTCAGGTTAAAGAATTAAGCAAGTAAGATATAAGAAAAATGAAGCTTCTTATTACGGGCGGGGCGGGCTTTATTGGCTCCAACTTTGTGCGCTATTGGCTGGAAAAGCATCCTGGCGACAGCCTGGTGGTTCTGGATAAGCTGACCTATGCCGGCAACCTTGAGAACTTGGCAGAGGTTGCGGACCAAATCAAGTTTGTAAAAGGCGACATTTGTGAACCAGCAGAGGTGCTTAAGGCAATGGAAGGCTGCGATACGGTCGTGCACTTTGCCGCCGAATCCCACGTTGACCGCTCCATCAAAGACCCGGGCGTTTTTGTAAAGACCAATGTCCTGGGGACTTCGGTTTTGCTGCAATCTGCTCTTACGTGCGGGGTGAAGCGCTTTCACCATGTCTCCACGGACGAGGTTTTCGGACAGATTGATTTAAGTTCTTCCGAGCGCTGGACCGAAGAGTCGCCCTATAACCCGCGGAGCCCCTATTCGGCTTCCAAAGCCGGCAGCGACCATTTGGCCAGGGCGTATTACCAGACATACGGATTGCCGGTTACCATCAGCAATTGTGCGAATAACATCGGCCCGTATATGTTCCCGGAAAAACTGGTGCCTTTGGCCATTACGAACGTGCTGGAGGGCAAAAAAATCCCCGTTTACAAACCCGGGAACCAGGTCAGGGAATGGCTCTACGTGGAAGACCACTGCATCGGCATTGAGGCGATTTTGGAAAAAGGCAAAGTGGGGGAAACTTATTTTATCGGCCCCAATAATCCCGAGTATTCAAACCTTGAGGTAATAAACAAGCTTTTGAAGATTATGGGCAAGGGGGAGGAGTTTATAGACTTCGTGGGCGACCGGCTGGGGCATGACCAAAAATACGCCCTGGACCACTCCAAAATTTCCAAGGAGCTGGGCTGGCAGCCCCGATACGGCTTGGAAGAATCGCTCCAGAAATGCGTGGCCTGGTATGAGGCAAATCGGGAATGGTGGCAAAAGGTCAAAAGCGGCGAGTATTTAGACTATTACGAAAAACAGTATGCAAAACGATAAGGTCTTAATCCTGGGCGCTAAGGGCATGCTGGGCGGCCAGCTGCTTAAGGTTTTTGGCGCCCGCGCGATTGGCTGGGACCGGCAGGAGTGCGACGTAACCGATTTTGAGGATGCCAAAGCCAGGCTAGCCAGGCTAAGGCCCGACGTGGTAATTAATTGCGTGGCCTTCAACGACGTAGACGGTGCGGAAGACAAGGTAGAGGCGGCTTACAGCCTGAATGTGGCGGCGGTGGGCAACCTGGCGGCTGTGTGCAAGGGGCTGGATATTCCTTTGGTTCATTTTTCCACCAATTACGTGTTTGACGGCAAGGCCGGGGAATACCAGGAACAGGACGAGCCTAATCCGCAATCCATTTACGGCAAAACCAAGCATCAGGGCGAAATTGAACTGGCAAAATCGACGGACAAATTTTATTTAGTCCGCACGTCCGTGCTGTTCGGGCCCAAGGGCGAAAGCGAATTATCCAAAAAAAGCTTTGTGGATTTAATGCTGGACCTTGCGGAAAAATCGGGTACGGTCAAAGCGGTGAAGGATGAAACTAACAGTCTAACTTACGCCCCCGATTTGGCTGAGGCGGTGAGGCAGCTTGTGGATGACAAAAAGCCTTACGGGGTTTATCATATAACCAACAGCGGGCAGGCTAGCTGGTACGACTTTGCGGCTGAAATTTTTAAGCTTGCAGGCAAGAAGGCGGAGCTTGTGCCGGTCAATGCTTCGGAGTTTGCGCGTAAAGCCGTACGCCCGACTAAGGCGGTGCTATTAAACACCAAATTGGCGGCCTTGCGGCCCTGGCAGGAAGCGTTAAAAGATTTTTTAACTATTTAAGCGGGTACTATTCATGAAAGGCATTATTCTTTCCGGCGGCAGCGGCACAAGGCTGGCGCCCCTGACCAAGGTTACCAGCAAGCAGTTATTGCCGGTGTACAACAAGCCGATGATTTTCTATCCGTTGGAAACTCTGTTGAAAGCGGGGATTAAGGACATTTTAATTATTGTGGCGCCCGATCATCCCGGCGATTATTTAAAGCTCTTGGGCAGCGGGCGGGAATTCGGGGCGAAATTTACCTATGAAATTCAAGACAAGCCGGAAGGCTTGGCTCAGGCATTTATTATCGGGAAAGAGTTTATTGGCGAGGATGATGTTTGCATGATTCTGGGCGACAACATTTTTGAAGATGACTTTTCGGAGACCATTAAAAATTTTAAGTCCGGCGGGCACGTTTTTGCCAAGGAGGTCGGGGACCCTGAACGTTTTGGCGTGGTAAAGTTTGATGAAAATATGAAAGCGGTCAAGATCGAAGAAAAACCCAAAGTCTTTTTGTCCAACTATGCCGTCACCGGTCTGTATTTGTACGACAACCGGGTGGTAGAGGCCGCCCGCGAGATTATGCCGTCTGACAGAGGCGAGCTGGAAATTACTGAACTGCATAATTGGTACTTGTCTAAGGGCGAACTCCAAGTGGACATAGTCAAGGGCGCCTGGATTGATGCCGGGACTTTTGAGTCCTTATATAAAGCCTCCGAGCTGGCCAGAAGGAAAGTTTTAAATAATACATAAAAACCGTGACCCATAAAGTCCAAAAAATAATTTCCGCCCTGTTTATCGTAGGCACTTCAATTTTAGGCTTCCAGGTGCTGATTTACATTATCAACCTTAACCAGCCGAGCCTGTTTTTGAAAACTGCAATTTGGGTATGGCTGTATTTGTGCGCCATGATTCTACTGTTCTTTGATTTGCACTTTAAAGTTCCCGGCTCTCTGGCTCTGGCGAAAAAGCGCCACGAAAACGTCAGCCACCGGCTGCTCAGGACTGTAAAAATTGCCTGGACAGCTTTAAACCACCGGCTGGGTCACTACTTTCGGATGCAGGAAGTGAAAGCTTTTCTGGTATATTTAGTGCTGCCGACCTTTCTGTTTTGGTTTACCACAGCCATGCTTTACGGCAACATGGGCCAGGAAAGGATCCAGCAGCTCTATGCCTGGATATCCACGGCTGCAATGGGCATCACCTTCTGGTATTTAAAAGAAGCCTTTCACCGAAAAAAAGAACGGGTGGACAGCGACATTTTTGTGGCTTTTTCCGTGGCTAAAATTTACACCCTGACCGTGGGTTTTGGTGCGGGGCTGATGCTGATCCGCCGCTATTGCCTGGACCCCAGCCTGTACGCGGGTATAATTTTTGGCGTCAGTTTTTTACTGGTCTATCAGGCGCTATACCAGCATGGCTTTTTGAAAGCCAAGCACCTTCTCAGCGCTTTGGCGATTGCCGGCGCCATGGGCGTTCTGGCTTACCTCGTTTATGTATTTTGGGGCTTCAATTATTTTAGTGCGGCAATTTTTATGGCTGCTTTTTATAACCTTTTCTGGGGCACTTACCATTACCATTTGGATTACGGTCTGAACCGGCGGATTTTTTTTGAGATCCTGGTTGTCTGTTTGGCTGTGGCTTTTTTGGTTTTTGTAAATACCAATTTTAAGGAAAGAATTTTGGGTGGTTGTTTCTAGCTTGTGCTTACAGCAATTTAAAAAAACTTCCCTGCAGGGAAGTTTTTTTATTTTTTGATTATAACCAGTATAGAAAGATTAAAACCAAGAGTGCCAGCACCAGCAGCACCAAATTGTTAATTTTTTTATCTAGCCCGGCCAATTTGTTTTTGAAAGCATCCTTAATGTCGGAAACTATAAACACAATAATCAGGGCGGCGAGGGCAAGGCTGAAATAACGGGTTAGGTCCTGGGGGTTTTTAGCCGTTGGGATTGAAAATTGAGTGTTGGTTGCGGGCGTAGCCGCGGCAGGCGCAGGGCTTGTATTGCTGGCAGATTCGGCCGGAGGGGATGACTGAGGTAAGGCATAGCCCGCGCTTCCGTCGCCTCTGATGGCCAGCTGGCTGGGTGTGGTAGTTGGGCCCGCAGTTGGGTTTTCCTGCGGCGCGGGAGCGGATTTGGCCACAGGGGCTTGCGGCGCGGGAGCCGGAGTTTTCGGTTCGGGCGTTGGTGTGGGTGCTGGGGCCGGGTTTGTAGTTTGGGATTTTACCGCCGGGGGAGGGGGTGTGGTTTTTTTAACAGCCAGGGTGCCGAAAGTGTTGGCAATTACGGAATGGTATTGGCCAATGTCCGCGTTGCCGAAGTCCAGGCCCATGCCCTGGTCTTTAAAGCCATCGTTTAAAATATTGGCCCGATGCGTGGGGCTGTTCATCCAGGCATTGACCAGGCTTTCCGTATTGTAAAATTCAATGGCCAAATTTTCACCTAATTCCAAATATGGGGTGTATCCCGCGGCTACAATTTTCGGCCAGATGTAGTTGCCTTCCGGATCGGTATGGCTGAAATAATGCCTGGCCTGCATGTCGTCCGCCTTGCTTTGTGCGGCCGAAGAAAGCCGGGAGTCGGTATTCAGCGTCAACAGGTTTCTTAAGGACCTTTCGTGATTAATGGCCGTAAGGATGTTTTCAATCGTCAAATCAGAAGCTCTAACCCGGGCCGGCAAGAAAAAATGCCAATAGACCAAGCGCAGGCCGACAAAAAGCGCCAAAAGTAAAAGTATGGCTTTGGCGAGGGAAAAACGCTGGCTTGCCGGCACAGAGGCGGGTACCGGTCTTGCCGGGCGGATGTTTGGCATATGCATATTTTAACACATTTTTCGTTATAATAATAAAAGAGGTAAAGGCGTAAAACTGGGTAAAATTAGCTGTTTTAAGCATAAAATCCCCAGTTTTTCAACTTATTTTGCGTAGAATAAGCGTTTGGTTTACTCTTGACAAAAACCTATTTTTGTGCTAATATATAAGGTCTAAATTTTATAATCTTTTTGTCCAAACCATATGTCAGAAGATAAGCAAAAAAATTATCCAGCAGCCACTGAAGATATTGCCGCCATGTTCAAATTTAATGAGCCTGTGGACGGCGGTCTTGGTCATGGTGAAAACACCGCGCATGCAGTCGCTGATACTCATTCGGTTGGCGAGGCTAAGCCTGAAACTGCGGTTGCTGACGACGCGGCGTTTGAAGCGGAAATTGCCTCCGATATCCAGGCGGCAAAGAAATTCCGATCTGGTCCCATGATTAAATTGCTTTTGCCGTATTTGGCACTCTTCATTTTTGGCGTGTTTGCCTACTATTTCTTTTTTAGCCGGTTTAACATTAGTGGCCTGTTTAGCCGCCAGCAAAAAACGGTTCAGACGGTAAAAGATACAGCCTTGACCCAGCTTGAGCAGCAGAATATGACTGCCTACAGCCAGTGGATTCAAAGCTATTATTTTGACGTGTCCGACCCGGCAGTGCTAGACCCTGAGGGCGATAATTCGGGCAATGGACTGTCCAATTTCCAGAAGTTCTTGCTGAAATTAAACCCTAAGGCATATGACACGCTGGGCTTGGGAGTTTCCGACACCGAAAGCCTGGCTCAGGGCATCAATCCCTTAACCGGGGGCAAGCTGACTGACGACCAAAAGCAGATTTTGAATAACTATATAGATTTGGAAGTGGCTATGAACAGGCTGGCTTTGGCTCACGCCCAAGGGCGCAGCCGCGTGGCCGGCGCCACGGTGTGGAGCGGTCTGAGGGGCGGCAGCCAGGGCAGTCTTTTCCAGTTAAACAACGGCTCAGCTAATGGCAGCCAGACCGGTACAATTCAGAACAACAATTCGAGCTTTGGTTTGCCTACCCAAAACAATAACACCACAAATTACGTTCAGCCCCTGTCGGCTCCGGCCACGGGCGCAAACACCAACGCGGTTGCCCAGGACACTTTGGGTATTAACGGTTTGGATGTGGATACCAGCGTGCCCGGCCGTTTGGAAATTCCTTCCTTGAACATCAACGTGCCTTTGGTTTGGACAACTGATACGAAGAATTTCACCCGCGACTTGCAAAACGGCGTAGTGCATTATCCGGGTACTGCCTTGCCCGGCCAAATCGGCACCTCCTACATTTCCGGCCACTCCAGCAATTATATTTGGGCCAAGGGCAGCTATAATCAGATCTTTGCCACTTTGGGCGACCTGCCCGCGAACACCTCTTTTAAGATTACCGTGGTACAAAAGAACGGCAAGGATGCCCGCCTGCATTATGTGGTCACCAGCAGCAAAGAATACAAGCCGACCGACCAGGAACAGTTTGCCAATTCCGGCAAGTCCGTGGTGGCCCTGTCCACCTGTTGGCCCGTGGGCTCAACCGCCAAACGCTTGGTTGTGTTCGGCGAGCTGACCCAAATAGAAAAAGATTAAGATTGATTTTCTTGCTAAGTACCTTGTGCCGCTAAAAGTAATGTTTTAGCGGCGCTATGGTACCCGGCAAGGTCGCTGGTTTTACCGCCAGCGTCCGGCTAGGGGACGCAATTTCGATGTCCGTAGGAGGACTATCATGAAGCTTCGAATCGTTTTGACGCTCGTTCTTTTCACCGTTGTGTTCGCCGCTCTGGCGGCGGCACAGCAAACCTATACCAAGTACGATCCTGCAGCAGGCATCCACGTCCCGACGTTCTTCACCGAGGGGCAGGCTTGCCTGGATGCAACGCAGTACAAGGTTTACGAACCGCGCGATATCACGCGCCTCGGTGCGTGGCAGGAAAAGCTGGAAAATAACGCAGCCGGCGTAATCAGCTACCCGTTCGCGGTTTGCGTACTTGAGCAGACAGCCATGGGGCACCGCATTATTAAGATGCCTCCAAACACTCCGCTGTTTACGCAAGGCGGCAAGGTCGCGGCAGATGGCCGGTGCGGTAATGAGATCTTCGAGATCTTTTTGCCGCCGCAGCCAGCACCGCCCCCGCCGCCCCCGCCAGTGGTCCGCAAGGAACCGCCGCCAGAGCCTGAACCCGCTCCCGCACCGCCGACGCCTGCAGCGGAAGTACCCAAGCACACTTGCCCGACGTGCGAGATGGTGATCGAGCTTAATCCCAAGAGCAAGATTATCCGGCTCACCAGCAAAGTGACCAACGGCTATGCCTCCGGCGAGTGGAGCATTGACGGCAAACCGCTTGGTATTGGCTCCAGCATTTTGGTCTCGCATAGCCGTCTGCTCAAGCTGGCGGGCAAAGGCGAGCACCAGATTACTTTTAAGACCCACGATAGCGAGGGTCATGAAGTCATCTGCGTGGGTACGGTCAAGCTCGACAAGAAAGGCCGGTTCTGGCTGTTTTACTTGCCGGGGCTGAACTGCTTGTACGCTTGGACGGTGGACATCAAAAACTGGAGCCTGCCTGGTACTGTTGAAAAAGTAGGGTGTCTCGCAGCCGGTGCGGGCATCTACTTTGCCCTGCCGGGTGGCGGGGCAGCCAACATCAAGTATTGGGTACCCGGTAGACCGTAGTAACGATTCAACGCTAAGGGTCGGGGAGGGAAATTTGTCAAAAGCAAGTTTTCCTCCCCGCACCAGACCAAAAATACAAATAGAAGATTGAATTGATAGGAACAGCGCAAAATGTTAAAATAATATGAATTTTTACTTCAATTTAGGCTAAAAGTTATTATTTTTTGGCTTAATCAAGGCAAAAATTTTGAATTAGTCTTGACAAAAACCTATTTTTGGTGTATAGTTTGAGGTTAATAAGTAAAAACTTATTTGTTTAAACCCTGTTATTTTCCGCTTTAAACGTGCAAAATAACAGGCATTAAAGGTATTTATGAACCAGTTAATCGGTCTTATTGGCCAAGCTAAAGCTGTGGCCAAGAACATGAGTTTGAAAAAAGTCGGCTATACCACGGCCGCGGTTTTGTTCGTTGTGACGGCCGCGGTTTTTGCGTTGGCGCCCAGGGCGAATGACCCGCGGCTGTCCGCCCAGGGCGAAGTGGTGTGCGATAACGCGCCGTCTGTGCCGACACTTAACCCGTTCCCGACTTCTTTTAATGCCGGCCAGGACCCCTGCCACGACTTTCCGTCCTTGCTCGCGGTATATAACGGCCAAAGGACCCAGCAAGTCAGTGCTTCTGACGGGCAGACTTTTGACGTCTGGTCGTATGTGCACAACGGTACTGCCGAAGGCAACGGTTACGCGCAGAACATCAACGCGGTAATTACAGTAAATGATAATGCCGAGCCTAACCACGTAATCGGTACGACTGTAACCAGTAGCAACGCAGGCAGCATTACCGGCGCGATTAACATTACCACGGCCAGCGACGAAAAACTCCAGATTGTCCCCGGCAGCCAGCACTTTGAAGACTGGTTCGGCAACTACGACAGCAGCGCAGGCAGCATCTCGCTGAGCAGCCAGAACGGCGAGCCGACCGTAGTGGCTCATTTGAATGATTTAAACGGCTGTTTTAAATACAGCAAATTTATCGTGTTTACCGTCCGCGTGGTAAAAACTGCGCCTACCGGCCAAAACACCCTGACCGCCTCTGCTGGCGGCCAGATTGGTTCGCAGTGCCTTAGGACCGGCACGGTGGACTGGACTAACTCTTCCGATGTGACTGATGCGGAAATTACCGTGCAGGACATTACCGATAATACGGCCACCCAAATTTTGGCCCGCGATATCAACGGCCACGCCGACACCCCCTGGCTGACCCCGAACCACACCTATTTGTACATTATGTACAACACCACGAACGGCCAGCATACCGAATTGGCCCGGAAGCAGCTTTTGGTCCCGGATCTTTCCTGCGGCGGCACTCCGGTGGACTACAACTTTACCATCAACAAAACCGAATTCTGCGTGGGCGAAGGCATCCACTACACCATCACTTCCAGCCCCGCCATGGCCG
>JAMCYA010000012.1:3473-12622 GCA_023473845.1 Patescibacteria group bacterium | reverse complement strand
CAGCTGGCAGCAAATGGAATATAATACCGATGCCGTCAGGGGGTTTAACCAGTTTTTTGTGGACGTGTATACCGGCAATCTGATTTATATGACCACGGACCAAGGCTTGTACAAAACCCAAGATGGCGGCAGCACCTGGCAGTATGTGCCCTTGCCCGTAAACAAAAGTGCTGCCCTTGCCCGTTCAATTGCCGTAGCGCGAAGCAGCAGCAACATTGTGTATACCAGCGTGGGCTCGACTGTGTACAAAACTGTGGACGGCGGCAGTACCTGGCAAACGCAGAATTTGGCTACGCCCGGCTCCGTTAACTATCTGGTGGTGGACCCGGACTTGCCGCAGATTGCGTATGCCGGCATCTTTTTACAGCAGCAGTAATCAAAATTAATTCAATATTCCCATGATTGAACAAATACTTACAGCCCATAAGGCAAATTTTGAAAAAGCAATGGAACATTTTTTGCACGAACTGTCCGGCGTGCGGACGGGCAGGGCCAATCCCGCGCTGCTTAATACGGTTACCGTGGAAAGTTACGGCGCGCGCATGCCTATTGAGCATGTGGCCAGCGTGACCGTGTCGGATGCTAGGACGCTGGTAATTTCGCCCTGGGACAAAGGCCAGCTGCAGTCAATTGAGAAGGCTATTCAGCAGGCTAATTTGGGTTTTAACCCATCGAATGACGGCACGGTCATTCGGATTATTTTGCCGCCGCTGAACGAAGAACGGCGCCGGGATATGGTAAAATTGGTGGGGCAGATTGCCGAAAAGGGCCGGATTGGCCTGCGCAACGCCCGCGAAGGCGTAATTAAAGAAATGAAGAAGGCCGAAAGCGACGGCAAAATTTCCAAAGACGACCTGGCCCGCGGCCAAAAAAAATTGCAGGAACTGGTAGACAAATATAACGAAGAGATAAAACAGCACGGCGTGGCCAAAGAAGAAGAGGTTATGACCGTCTAGCCCGTAAAAAATTAATTTCAATACCAGAATGCTGTTTACAGCCGTAATTTTTATTTTAGTTTTGGGGGTGCTGGTTTTAGCCCACGAGTCTGGGCATTTTTTTGCAGCCAAAAAAAGCGGCATGCAAGTTGAAGAGTTTGGTTTCGGTTTTCCGCCCAGGCTGCTGGGCCTGCAAAAAATTGCCGGCAAGTGGAAGATGGTGTGGGGGCACAAGGAAGTCGCAGATAAGGAAAACACGGTATACTCCGTCAACTGGATTCCGTTCGGCGGTTTCGTCCGGATTTTAGGCGAGAACAACGAAGAAAAAGAAAATCCTAAAAGTTTCATCAATCGGCCTTTTTTTGGCCGTCTACTGACTTTGGTGGCCGGTGTGGGCATGAATATCGTGCTGGCCTGGGTGCTGCTTTCTGCAGCCTTAATTATCGGCCTGCCGGCCGGAATTGATAATCCTAAGGATTTTTCCAAGTTCGCCCAGCTGGAAAACATGCAGATTGGAGTGGATGGGCTGGTGAAGGATTATCCGGCGGAAAAAGCGGGGGTAATGCCCGGCGACATAATTTTATCCGTGGACGGGCAAAATTTTGCCAACGCCTCAGAGCTGAGGGATTACATCCGGAGCCGCGCGGGCCAGCTGTTTGACTTGAAAATCAAACGCCTGAACCAGGAAAAGGATATCCGGGTTCAGTCCCTGGCCAGTCCTCCTGCTGACCAAGGCCCGACCGGCATGAGCCTGACCAGTTTCGGTAAGTTAACCGTGCCTTGGTACGTGGCACCCTATGTCGGCGCTAAAGCCACGGCTATCCAGACTGCGAATATTTTTGACGGCTTACAACGTTTGCTGCGGGGCAAAATAAGCCTAAATAGCGTGGGAGGGCCTGTTAAGATTGCCCAGTTGACCGGCGAAGTGGGGCGCATGGGTATAATTTACCTCATGCAGTTTACAGCCACGCTGAGCTTGAACCTGGCCATTTTAAATATTTTGCCCTTTCCGGCCCTGGATGGCGGTCGGGTGGTTTTGCTGCTGGTGGAGAAAATGCGCGGCCGGCGCAACAACCAGCAAGTGGAACAGTGGATTAACACAGTCGGTTTTGTCTTTTTGATTTTAGTCATGATTTTAGTAACCATTAAAGACGTGAAAGGCTTCCTATGAGACAAGCGTGCTATTTTCTAAAAACTTCCAAAACCGCTCCCGCAGACGATGTGAGCGTGAATGCCCGCATCCTGGAGCAGGGCGGTTTTGTGCAAAAAGTCCTGGCCGGGGTGTACGATTTTTTGCCCCTGGGTCTTAGGGTCTTGTCCAAAATTGAAAATATTGTGCGCCAGGAAATGAACGCGATTAACGCAGCGGAAATGTTCATGCCCGTGTTGCACCCGAAAGAGAACTGGCTGGCGACCGGCCGTTGGACCGGCCTGGATGTGCTGTTTAAGGTTAAGTCCCAGCACGGCAGCGAATATGCTCTCGGCCCCACGCATGAGGAAATTGTTACGCCCGCGGCTCAGAGCATAATTTCTAGCTATAAGGATTTGCCCTTGGCTGTTTACCAGATTCAGACCAAATTCCGCGACGAGCCCCGGGCGAAATCCGGGCTGTTGCGCGGCCGCGAGTTCCGGATGAAAGATTTATACAGCTTCCATGCGGATGCGGCGGATTTGGAAAGTTACTACAACGGCCAAGTCATGCCCGCGTATGAAAAAATTTACAAACGCCTGGGCCTGGACGCGCTGTTGACCGAAGCCAGCGGCGGCACTTTTTCCAAATACTCGCACGAATACCAGGTAGAGATTGAAAGCGGCGAAGACACGATTTATATTTGCAGCAAATGCCGGCTGGCCAAAAATAAAGAAATTTTTGAAGCGGGCGCGGAATGCACCAATTGCGGCAAGACCGAATGGCGCGAAACGCGAGCTTCGGAAGTCGGAAACATCTTCAAGCTTCAGGACAAGTACTCCTCAGCCTTTAATTTACAATACACTGCGGCGGACGGCACCAAAAAAACAGTGCTTATGGGTTGCTATGGTTTGGGTACCTCCCGGGTGATGGGCGTGCTGGCGGAAAAATTCCACGATGACAAAGGCATAATCTGGCCGGAAAACGTGGCCCCGTTCCGTGTCCACCTTTTGGCCTTAAAAGGCGGGGAAAAGGCAGCGGAACAGCTGTATCAGGATTTACTTAAGGCTGGAATTGAGGTATTATATGATGACAGGGATGCGAGTCCCGGGGTTAAGTTTGCAGACGCAGACCTGATTGGCCTGCCTTACCGCGCCGTGGTTTCCGGCAAGACCGTGGAAAGCGGCAGCGTCGAGGTGAAAAAGCGCAGCGAAGCCGAGGCCCGACTGCTGCCTGCAGATAAATTTTTTGACTATATAAACAAAAACCAAAATTAAAAATCAATCCCCATCTTTTGATTTTTAATTTTTCTTTTGCGTGCTAGATAGATTTTACCAACAATTTTCCAAAGACATCGGCATCGATTTGGGTACGGCGAACACTCTTGTTTATGTAAAAAACAAGGGGATTGTTATTAATGAGCCCAGCGTGGTGGCAGTAAACCAGCGCACTAAGCAGATTTTGGCCATTGGCACCGAAGCCCAGCGCATGGTGGGCCGCACCCCGCCGCACATTGTGGCCACCCGGCCATTGGTGGACGGAGTCATTTCCGATTTTGAAATTACCGAGCAGATGCTCAGGTATTTTATCGACAAGGTCCATAACCAGACTTATTCGTTCTTGCGCCGGCCACGGGTGGTGATTGGTATTCCTTCGGGCGTAACTGAAGTGGAAAAGCGCGCTGTGGTGGACGCGGCTATTAACGCCGGCGCCCGCCAGGCTTTTTTGATTGAAGAACCCATGGCTGCGGCTATTGGCAGCCGGCTGCCCGTGCAGGATGCGTCAGGCTCCATGATTGTAGATATTGGCGGCGGGACGGCGGAAATTGCGGTTATCTCCTTAGGCGGCATCGTCATTTCTAAAAGCATCCGCATTGCGGGCGATGAGATGAACGGCAACATAATCCAGTTCGCCCGAGAAAATTTTAACCTGCTGATTGGCGAACGTACCGCCGAAGACATTAAAATCCGGATTGGCAGCGGCTTTGCACTGGAGCGTCCCTTAACCGCGCCGGTGCGCGGCCGGGACTTGGTGACTGGCTTGCCCAAGGAAGTGATTATGACCGATGCCCAAGCCAGGGAGGCTTTAATGCACAGCCTGAAAATAATCGTGAACAACATCAAGGCGGTAATCGAAGAAATTCCGCCGGAGATTATTGCCGATATTATGCACCGCGGCATTATCCTTGCGGGCGGTGGGGCGCTGTTGCGCGGCCTGGATAAGCTGATTCACGAAGCTACGGCAATGCCGATTACCATCGCCGAGGATCCTCTGACTTGCGTGGCCCGGGGCGCGGGCGTGGTAGTGGAGGACCTGGAAAGCTTAAAAGAAGTATTGGTACCTTTGGATTTCGGAAGAATTCCCCGGTAAAGGACAGGGAGGCGTATGCGCTTTATTTACACCAAAACCTTCATCTTGTTTTTTGCTTTTTTGGTTGTGCTGACCGGGGTGGTTTTTTTGGATTCCACCAACCGGATTGAGCCGATTCGCCGGTTTTTTTTGGCTGCCCCGAAGCCCGTGGCGGCTTTGGCTCGTTCGGTTACGGTGCCGACCCGGAATTTTTTTGTGACGCTATATAACTTGCGGGGAATGGTCAAGGAGAATCAGCAGCTTACCGCAAAAGTCTCGGGTTTGGAGCAGCAGCTGGTGGAGCTGGAAAACCAGAAAAAAGAAAACGAAGCGCTGCGCCAGGAGCTGGGTTTTGTACGCAGTACTAAATTGGACTTGGCGCCTTGCGGAGTTCTGTCACGGAACGCATTTGGCTTGATGGATTCGGTTAACCTGGCCTGCGGCAGCCAGCAGGGCGTGGAGGAGGGTGACGCGATTATTTCCCAGGGGTTTTTGGTCGGCAAGGTTATCCGCGTCAGCCCCACGACCAGCACAGCCCTGCTGGCCAAGGCCGCTAATTTTTTAACTGACGCCAAAATTATTAACGGCGGGGCCGAAGGGGTGTTAAAGGGCTCGTACGGCTTTGGTATGGCATTGGAGCAGCTGCCCCAAAATGCCCAGGCGGATAAAGGCTGGCTGGTGGCTACGGCCGGAATTGACCCGAAGATCCCGAAAAATTTGCCAATCGGGGAAATTGGTGAGGTAACCTCCAGCTCTAACGACCTGCTTAAAAAAGCGACCGTAGTCAGTCCGGTGGATTTTAAAAATATCGATTTCGTGTTTGTGGTCAAATAAATTTTTATGAAGTACTTGGCCTACATTTTATGGCTAGCCGTGCTTACCGGTTTAAACTTCGGCGTTTTCGGGAACCTGGCTTTTTTCAGCACGGTTCCCAACCTGCTGCTGTTGTTCGTGATATTCACCGGCAGCCTCAAGGCCGACTTGTTTGAGCGCTTGTTTGTTGCATTAATGGCCGGCCTGTTTGCCGATTATTGGAATGGCGGATTTTTCGGCGGTTTTACCCTGGCTTTTATATTGCTGATATTGCTGCTCCAGGCCGTAAGGTCGGCTTTTTCCCTGCGGGATATGGATTGGAAATACTTTTTTGCTGTTTTTTTTCTGGCGTATGTTTTCGTCGGCCTAACGCTCTGGGCGTACAATTTTGTTGCCTTGCGTTCAAATTGGACGGAATACTATATCAGCTTTCTCGGTTTTCTCCGCAAGTGGCCGGGCGAAATGCTGTATAATCTGGTTTTACTTTATCCCACAAAACGATACTATGACTTTGTTCAAAAGATTAACCGCCGCTATCTGGAAATCGGCCAGCCGTAATTTTAGGAGCAGGCATGCGCAAAACAAACCCTTTTGAAAATAATTTTCAGTCAAGCATCAAGAGCCGGCCGGGTCTGGCCTGGGAAGAGTCGGCGGTGGACAAAATCAGCCAGGTCGGCGGCGGGGTTTTTGATGCGGACAGGACGTCGCCGAAAATTTGGTGGCTGGGCCTGGTTTTGGTGTTGGTTTTTGGCCTGATTTTTTCCCGGCTATTTTTTTTGCAGGTCATAAAGGGCGGGGGTTACCAACAGCTCTCCGAGAACAACCGCATCCGCAGCCAGGTAATTTTGGCGCCGCGAGGGCTGATTTTAGACAAATACGGTACGGTCCTGGCTCAGAACACGGCCAGCTTTAACCTGGTGGCTGTACCTTTGGATTTGCCCAAAGAAGGCTTGGTGGAAGAGGTTAACAAGCTGGCCAGCTTGCTCAATTTTGACGCGGCTGAGGCCAACACAAAGCTTAAAGGCATGGACAAACGCTCTATGCAGCCGGTCCTAGTGAAGCAGGATATCAGCCAGCAACAGAGCATTTTATTTGAAACCAAGGCCTCGGAGTTTATCGGTTTTTCAGTGCAGAAGGTGCCAATCCGCCAATATCCTTACGCCTTAAGTTTTTCCCACTTGCTGGGTTTTACCGGCATTATCAGCCAAGACGACTTAAAAACCGTGGACCAGAGCCTGTATGATGCCAATGATTTTGTGGGCAAGACCGGCCTGGAAGCCCAGTATGAAAAGTATTTGCACGGAGAAAACGGCGAAAACTTGGTGGAAGTGGATGCGGCCGGCAAGTTGGTTAATGTTTTAGGGGAAAAGAAAGCGGGTTCGGGAGACACTTTAAGGCTGAACATTGACCAGGGGCTGCAGCAAACGCTGTATGACCTGCTGAGTAAAGATAACCCTAACCGGAAAGCCGCGGCCGTGGCTTTGGACCCGAAAAAACGGCGAAGTTTTGGCGCTGGTCAGCCTCCCCGGTTACGACGACAATCTGTTTGCCCACGGCATTAAAAAGGAAGACTATCAAAAATTGATTGCGGATAAAAATTTGCCCATGTTTGACCGGGCCATAGCCGGTACTTATCCGCCCGGCTCGACGGTTAAGCCCATGGTGGCCACAGCTGCTTTGCAGCAAGGCACGATTTCAGAAAATACCGTGATTACCGACCGCGGCGTGTTGGTTATTCCCAACCAGTACAACCCTTCAGTGGCCTATAACTTCTACGGCTGGAAGCGCAGCGGGCTGGGGCCGATGAATGTAAAATCCGCCATTGCCGAAAGCAGCGACATTTTCTTTTATGTGGTGGCCGGGGGGCACCCCAGCTCGCAGGTGCCGGGCTTGGGTGCGGAAAAATTGGCTGAGTATTATCGCAAGTTCAATTTGGGCAGGGTGACGGGGATTGACCTGCAGGGCGAGAAGCCCGGTTTGGTGCCGGATCCGGACTGGAAGGCTAAATATTTTCACAATGACCCCATTATGAGCAAGTGGTATCTGGGTGACACTTACCATATCGGGATCGGCCAGGGCGATTTGTTGGTAACGCCTTTGCAGGTGGCTTTGTGGACCGCGACCATTGCCAATGACGGCGTGGGCTACAAGCCTAGGATACTGGATAAAGTTCTGGACCAAAGCGGCAATACGGTTTTTCAGACCCAGCCCGAAGTGATTATTAATAATCTGGCTGACAAAAAAAATATAGAAATTGTCCAAGCAGGCATGCGGCAGACAATCGTGGCCGGAACCGGCCGGCAGCTGGCAACCTTGCCTATTAGTTCCGCGGGCAAGACCGGCACTTCCCAGTTCGACGGCTCCGATCCAAAGAAAACCCATGCCTGGTTTACGGCTTACGCGCCGTATGAGGATCCGCAGATTGCCATTACGGTGCTGGTAGAGGCCGGCGGCGAAGGCAACGTAGTATCGGTGCCGGTGGTTAAGCAGGCTTTGCAATGGTGGGCAGAAAACCGTTACAATAAAGCTACCCCAGCACGATGATTATCAACGGCAAGCAAATTGCGGACACAATTTTATCGCAGATTAAGCAGGAGGTTGCGGCCATGCCGTTTCAGCCGGTATTTTGCGATGTGCTGGTGGGTAATGATTCGGTTTCCGCAAGTTACGTCAAAATTAAGGGTAAAAAGGCCGTGGAGGCGGGCATGAAGTTTTTGCCCGTGTTGTTGCCCGGAGACATCAGCCAAAAAGCTCTGGAAGCGAAAATCCGGGAACTAAACCTTTTGCCCGGCCTATGCGGCCTGGTAGTGCAATTGCCTTTGCCGCAGGGACTGGCAGAAAGGCCGGTTTTAGACACGGTACTGCCCGCGTGCGATGTGGACGGCATGGGCTGGCGCAACCAGGAATTATTTTATTCCGGCCAAGCGGCCATGGTTATGCCTACTGCTGCAGCTATTCGGGCAATTTTTGAGACTTTGCAAATTGATATCCACAAACAGGTGGTGGTGGTGGGGCAGGGTGAATTAGTTGGTCGCCCTACTGCTTTTTTGCTAAAAAAAATGGGGTACAGCGTGAAAACCGCTGACAGGAGTGTTGGGGACATAAAAGCATTGTGCCTGGAGGCGGACGTGCTGGTGTCGGCTACGGGCACGCCCAACTTAATTACCGGGGACATGGTCAAGGCGGGCAGCGTGGTAATTGACGCGGGCACTTCGGAATCCGGGGGCAGTATTGTGGGCGACGTGGATGCGGCCAGCGTGGGGCCGGTGGCCGGTTTTCTGACGCCCGTGCCCGGCGGCGTGGGGCCGGTCACGGTGGCCATGCTGTTATCCAATGTATTGGCTTGCGCAAAAGAAAAACTAAAATAGGCCTATGGAAACTATTAGAATAAGCAGAGCCCGGGAGTTTGTAAATCTTTTGACCCGAGTTTTTCATTTTATTTTTTTTGCTGCGGGCTTAAGGGGTAAGAAAAAGTTTTGGGGCGTGGTTTACGACAGTAAAAGCAAGCAACCGCTGGATCCGGTAATCGTTAAGCTGATTACAACAGGGGAGGAGCCGGAGGTGCAGACTTGCATTACGGACATGAAAGGGCGGTACGGTTTTTTGGTGACCCCCGGCAAATATAAAATCATCACCAAAAAAACCAACTATGTTTTTCCGTCCAGCAGAGTCACCGGGAGCGAAGACGGGGATTTTAAAGACCTGTACCACGGAGAGTTTTTCGAGGTCAGCGGCGGTTCCGAAGTCGTGGCCCCGAATATTCCCATGGACCAGATTACCGTGGATTGGAACCAGGAAGCCAAAGCCAAGGTGCTAAAATACAAATCTTTTTCAAAATGGCTGCTGCGGCTAATGGCCACATTTCTTTTTTGGACCGGCTTTTCCCTGGTCTTGGTTTTCTTAGGCTTGGCTCCCAAAATATC
>JAMCYA010000012.1:0-3463 GCA_023473845.1 Patescibacteria group bacterium | reverse complement strand
TTTTTGGAAGAACTTGGCCATTACCCAACCGGGCTGGCTGACTGTTTTTTGTGCTTACATTTTTGTTTTCATTTTAAACGGGGTGATTCCCCAAACCCGGCTGTGGGGCGAGGTGCTGGATAAAAATACCCGGCAACCTCTCTCCGGCCTGGTTTTGGAATTAAAAAATCCGATTTTACCCGATTTGTTTATGGCAAGGACCTTAACCACCGAAGAAGGACGGTTCTTTCTCCGCGTGAATCCGGGCAGTTATGCTTTGGAGATTAAAACGCGGGATGCCGGAGGCCAGGATTTGGTTTTGGGCAGGGTGCAGATCAACGTGGGCAGCGAAGCCCTGGTCAACCAGACTTTTTGGATTGATTGGCAAAAAGGTGTATA
This sequence comes from Patescibacteria group bacterium, assembly GCA_023473845.1. Lineage (GTDB taxonomy): Bacteria > Patescibacteriota > Doudnabacteria > UBA920 > UBA920 > JAMDEL01. The sequence continues at coordinate 3,085 of JAMCYA010000012.1, read as the reverse complement.
ATTAAGCAAATAAAGCACCTTGGGGGGTGCAAGAGGTAAAAGCAATGAAGAAAAAAGCTCTGATTGTTGAGGATGATGGTTTGTTGCAGAATGTCTTGGCTAAAAAAATGGAATTTTTGGGCATGGAGGTTTTGCGGGCTAACGACGGCCAGGCCGGCTATGACCTGATTCTGCGGGAACATCCGCATATCGTGCTGTTGGATTTGATGCTGCCCCAAATGGATGGTTTCCAGGTGTTGGAGGCGATTCGGAAGTATCCGGACCAGGAAGTGGCTGCCACTAAGGTGATTGTGCTCAGCAATTTGTGGTCGGCCAAGGATATTTTGGGAGCCAAGGCCTTAAAAATTGAGGAGTACTACGTCAAAAATTCAGCTGATTTGGACGAGGTGTGCAGAAAAGCCCTGGCTTGCACTGTTCAGAACTGATTTGACAAAACTATTTAAAGTTTATATAATAACCCTACAATAAAGGCCCCTAAGAAGGCCTTTTAAAAAAGGAAAAAAATGAATATCATGGGATTTTTAGGCGAAGTTAAAGCCGAATTACAGAAGGTTATCTGGCCCACGCGGACAGAAACGATTAAATATACCGTAACAGTAATCATTTTTAGCATAGGCGTGGCCTTAATTTTAGGCGCCGCGGACTACGGCCTGTTTACGCTCTTTTCACGCATTATCCAAAAATAACAGCCCATGCTTCCCCCGGGACACGTTGCTGCCGGCTATTTGGTTGCCGAAGGCTTGCTTACAGTTTTAAAGCCGCAGTTGAGCGGTGCGGAATTGAATCATCTGGTGTGGTGGGGGATGTTCTTCAGCTTTGCGCCCGACTTGGATAATTTTTTAGCTTTTTTTAAAATCCGGTCCTTTTATTACTACCGCAAGGACAACACCATCCACCGTCAGTTTTTGACTCACGTGCCCGTGCTTTGGTTGTTGGCCGGCCTGCTCCTTTATCTGTTTGGTCCGACTTTGTATGTCAGGTATATTGGCGTAATGCTTTGGGCAGGCAGTTGGAGCCACTTTATTTTGGACAGCTTAGACTATGGCGTTATGTGGTTATGGCCTTTCAATCGCGAAGTCTGGGCGTTGCGGGGGAGTGGTGTGAAAAAACAGATTGATGCCCCGGATTTTTTTAACTACTGGCTGAGTTTCCTGAAGCTTTACACCACGCGGCTGACTTTTTACGCTGAAATTGCAATACTTGCAGCTGCTGCGGTGATTTACAAATTACATTAACTTTTAATTAAGCTTTCAATTTATAATCCTATGGCAAGACAGCAAGTTACGGGCGAGCGTCATTGGTATGTGCTTCACACCTACAGCGGCTACGAAGACAGCGTGGCTTTCAATTTGAAACAGAGAATTGAAAGCATGGACATGCAAGACAAGATTTTTGACGCCATTGTGCCCAAAGAGAAGAAGATTAAGATTAAAGACGGCAAGCGCGTCACGGTGGAAGAAAAGATTTTTCCCGGCTACGTGCTGGTGGATATGATTGTAACGGACGACTCCTGGTATGTGGTGAGGAACACGCCTAACGTGACGGGCTTCGTTGGGTCAGGCACCATCCCGACTCCGATTGCCGAAGACGAGCTGAATTATTTGAAAAAGCGCATGGGTGCCGAAGAGCCGAAGTTTAAAGTGGATATCCACATTGGCGAACTGGTGCGTATTACAGACGGGCCGTTTAAGGACTACGAAGGCAAGGTAGGCGAATTGGACGAGGCCAAAGGCAAGGCCAAGGTTATGGTAACCATTTTCGGCCGCGAAACGCCGGTGGAATTGGATTTTTTGCAGGTTAAAAAGATTTAATTTATTTATATAAGGAATGGTGGGTTTCCCGACACGTTGGGAGATCTCGGTCGCCCTAAAAAACCTTTTGCCAGTAATGGCAGGGGCAGCGGCCTACCATCAAAAAGTGTATGGCAAAGAAAATCAAGACAGTGCTTAAGCTCCAGCTGCCGGCTGGCAAGGCCACTCCGGCCCCGCCAGTAGGTACGGCGCTGGGTCCCCACGGCGTAAACATCGCCGCGTTCGTTAAGGAATTTAACGACCGCACCGCGGGCGGCGACATGCTGACCCCCGTGGAGATGACGATTTTTGAAGACCGTTCTTTTTCTTTTATCCTCAAAACTCCGCCCGTGGCCAACCTGATTATGAAAGCCATCGGCTTGCAAAAGGGCTCGGCTAATCCGCTGACCAACAAGGTGGGCAAAATTACTAATGCCCAAGTAAAAGAGATTGCGGAAAAGAAGATGCCCGACTTAAACTGCAGCACCCTGGAAGCCGCCATGCAGACCGTGCGCGGCACCGCCCGCTCCATGGGGGTGGAGGTTGTGGATAACTAAACGCTAAAATACAATAATATTCGCCTTTTAGGAAAATTACTAAAGGCTTACACGAAAACCGATACTGAAAAGTATCGGTTTTTTGTTTATTTGGTAAGGGCGTGAGCCGGAGTTTATCGGCCGGCGGAAATTCGACATACGGCGTGGCCTTAACAGTCACGCAGGCAACCTTGGCGTCAGGGGTCGTATGGAACTAATAGCCTAGAGAGCAGTAAGCGATACCGGGTGATTCCGGCGTACTGAAACTTACCACTCTTGCCAAATAAACAAAACTTTTTAGCTTACATTTGCCGGTGAAGTTCATTGGTAGAACGCTTGGGATCACCCCCAAAGAGGTCCGGGTTCCCCAAAGAGGTCCGGGTTCGATTCCCGGCGCCGGCATATGCAAGCTAAAAACTTGAAAGTCGCAGCCCGCCTCGCAACGGCAACTGGGCGACTTAAAACAAAGCCAGGGGAGTTGCACAAATACGGACACCTCACTCAAAGCTGAAAAACGCCGATTTTAAAAGATTTTGCGGCCGTTTATAAAATCTTTGCACCTTGAAAACCCCATAGCACAAGCCCTAACCTAAAGACCTTTAATGCTTTCCGGACTCGTCCATCATTTCAGCTTTAGATAGGAAACGGCTTTGGCAAGGGGCCTATGGGCCCATGGGTACATGGGTACATTGGATTAAAACGGCGAAAATTATGTTTGAAACAAATGAGTACAAAGATAAAATAAGGATTAAAAAAAAG
>JAMCYA010000007.1 GCA_023473845.1 Patescibacteria group bacterium | reverse complement strand
GCTTTTCGGCCCATGGTTTAGTTTAAGCAATTAATTATACAAAAATGGACACATTCTCAAGCGCGCAGCCAAAGGGGTTTAACCAAAAATTAGACCAGTTGCTGGTTAAGTACCCGGTTATTTTGCAAATTTTAAAATTCGGAGCCATAGGCGTGATCAATACAGCTCTGGATTTTTTGGTTTTAAATTTTATCTCAAAGACTTTAAATATTTCCTCGGGCCTGAAGCTAGGCCAGATTAATGTCATTGGTTTTTCGCTGGCAGTGATTCAAAGCTATTTTTGGAACCGTTATTGGACGTTTAGTTTCGAAACCACGGTTTCTGCCTGGAAAAATTTTTGGCGCCTGGTGGTGGTGGGTCTGCTAGGGGCAGCCGCTTTGCTAGCTGTGCTGTTTGGCGCCAAGTATTCCGCGCCCGCTAGTTTTTATTTGATTGTTCTGCTTATGTTTCTGGTGTTGGAAGTGCTAGTCTGGGAAGCTTTTGGGCTGTCCAAAAATTCCGCCATCAGCAAAGCCCAGAACCAGTTTGTGCTTTTTATTTTAGTTAGCATTGTCGGTTTGCTGATTAACAGCGTTTTGGTGGCCTTGCTCTCCAAATATTCGCCCCTGGCAGCCCGGCCCGAATATGCGGATGTAAATAAAAACGTAGCCAAGCTTGCGGCAACTCTGGTTTCCCTGGTTTGGAATTTTATTGGCTATAAAATTTTCGTGTTCAAAAAGGTGGCGTAGCCTTTTAGAAACAGAACACCCCCGAACCTGTGCTTGCGGGTTTGGGGGTGTTTGCTATTGATTGGGCTGCCGCCTGATTTGCGCGGGAATGCTGGCCAAGGCCAGCGCCAGCGCTATGAAGAGCAGGCAGGAGGCGAGGGTGCTAAAGCCGGACACTGCGGCGACCAGGGCTAGGCATTCAAATGCAAACTTGGACTTGCCCCAGATGTTGGACCTGAACTCGGCTTTGTCCGCAGCCGGTTTTTTAGCCCAGAGATAGACGAAGGGGGCCAAAAAAATCAGGATTTCCAAAGGCCTTGCCCGCCAGAATACCAATGGGCTGAAGCACGGCCTATACGCTACGACGCAGAGAAAGAAGAAGAACTTATCGCATATTGGATCAAGAATGGCTCCGTAAACCGTGGGGCCGGTTTTCCTTGCCAGCATGCCGTCTGAGAGGTCGGACAGCATGGCCAGAAAGAAAAGGATTCCTACAATCTCGGGTGAAAGCCTGAATTTCCAGACCAGAAAGCCCAAGGGTAGGCGGGAAAGGGAAATTAGGTTGGGCAGGGTTAGCAGCCTGCGCGGGTTTGGGTTAAGTCCCGCCTTTGGAAGGAGGGGGCTGAAAACTGCAATCACCATGCACTCCATGGCGCTGTAGGAAACTGCCAAAAACTTTTCAAGCATGTATCATCCCTCCTTTTTGAGACGAAAGAATATTATGCAATAAAATTATATTTTTGTCAATTGTTTAGCAGGTAAAAAATTTATTTGGTATAATGCATTCATATGGCTGTACTTTATCGCAAATACCGGCCGCAGACCTTTGCGGACGTGCTCAATCAAAAATACATTATTCAAACCCTCAAAAACCAAGTTAAGCGGGACGAGGTAGCCCATGCCTATTTGTTTACGGGCAGCCGGGGAGTGGGTAAAACTTCAGTGGCCCGGATTTTTGCCAAGGCAGTCAATTGCTTGGATTCCAAAGACGGGGACCCCTGCGGCCAGTGCACTATTTGCCAGCAGGTGGCACAGGGCAATTTTTTAGATTTGGTGGAAATTGATGCCGCCTCCTACACGGGGGTGGATAACGTGAGGGATATTATCGAGCACGTCCGGTTTTCACCCTCCGCCGGCAGGTACAAAATTATTATTATCGACGAGGTGCACATGCTGTCCAAGCCGGCTTTCAACGCGCTTTTGAAGACTTTGGAAGAACCGCCCAGGCATGCGATTTTTATTCTGGCCACCACGGAAATTGGCAAGGTGCTGCCCACAATAATTTCCCGCACCCAGCGGTTTGATTTTAAGGCCCTATCCGAGGCTGATCTAGTTTTGCAACTGAAGAAAGTTTTATCCCAGGAAAATGCGGAGCTGCCCGAAGAGGTTGTGGCTTTAATCGCCCAGAACGCGGAAGGCAGCGTGCGTGACTCGCTTTCGCTTTTGGGCAAGGTACTGACCCTGGGCAAAGAAGCGACGGCCGAGGAGTGCAGGCAGCTGTTGGGGATTACCGATGTGGCACTCTGCCAGGAACTGCTGGAATTGATTGAAAAAGGTTTGAGCCGGGAGCTGCCTCCGTATTTTGACCGGCTTTCGGAAAAAGGCCAGGACTTTGCCGTATTTAACCGCGACTTTTTGGAGTACTTGCGCAAAGTGCTGGTGGCCAAGGTAACCGGGGCAGAAACAGTGCCCGGCCTGGGACAGGAGCAGTCGGTGCGGGCGGCCGCTTTCAGCCAGGTTTTTTCCGCAAACGATTTGATTTATACCCTGCGTTTATTTTTGAAGTCCTATAAGGAAGTCCAGGATGCGGTCAATCCGGTAATTCCGGTTTTGTTGGCCGCCCTGGAAGCAGCTCAACGCCGCACGGGTCCGGTTGCTCCGGGTAGCGCAAGGGCGGCCAAGCCGGTGCCTGCCCCAAGCCCCAAACTGGAAAGCCGGACCGAGGCTCCGGCCGCGCCCGCAGCCGACCCGGCTGAGAAAATACAGGCGGCAAGTCTGGAATTAGACGCAGCAACGCTAGACGAAGTGGCGCTGGTCTGGCCCCAGGTCGTGGAAAACATCCGAAAAATTAATACACCCCTGGCTAACCTGGTAAAGAATGCGGTACTGCTCCAGGTAGAGGAGGGGAGGATAGTTTTGGGCGTGAAATTTAAATTCCATAAGCAGAGCCTGGAAAACCAAAAAAACAACAGTGTCATCATGCAGGCAATTAAGGCGGCTTTCGGGAAAAATTTGGGCATTTATGCTAAGGTTATAGAAGAGGCGGGTGAAGAATCAGCTGCCCCGGGTTCGGGGCTGGCTGACGCTTTGCAGATATTTGGCGGCGAATTGGTAGAGTAATTTTTATTTATTTCATCAAAAATTAAAAAAAACACATGTTAGAAACCAAACAACAAAAGCAATATTTTGCGGTTGCTTTAGTCTTGGTCGTAGTCTTAGCCGGGGTAACCTTTTGGAATCGGCCAAGTTTTCGTTACCAGGAAATAAAGGTGGCCAATAAAAACAACCCGGCTGTAGACCAGGTGGCTTATTTGAAATACATTTCCAGTCTGCAAATTGACCCCGCAGCCAGCAAGGAGCTTTTCCAGCAGATTATTACCCAGGACGACATCAAAAAGGAAGTTGAGGCGGATTTGAAAGTCGACCAGCCAATCGTGACTCCGGCCGTGCCCGATAACGACATCAAGCTCTCAAACAAGTCCGGCTCGCAAGCTGTTACCGATTATTTGGCCGCCACCACAGGGATTGCCATGAATTTTAACAACAAAACCAAAGACGAAAGCTCGCAGCTGTTCAACGGCGATCCGGCGGTGGTTAGCCAGACTACAGCCCAGTTCCAAAAAAGCTACCAAGAATTGGCCCAGGCCCAAGTGCCCAGGGAGGCGGTTCCCATGCACAAGGCGCTGTTGACTTCCTTTTTAGCCTACGGCCGGCTGCTGGACGCGGCTAAAAATTACGACCCCACTTCAGCAGCGGGCACCTGGCCGCAGGTCTACCAGCAGTATGCCGTAATCAACGACCAGACCAAAGCCTATTCTGACGAACTGGGCAAGCTGACAGCAAAATACAACCTGGCCGACACCACTATTTCGCCCTACTATGTGGAAAAAGACAACGAAGGCAACAAGTCTTTTGTGTTTATAAAAACCGCCCATGCTTTTTTGGGGATTGGCGATGTGACAATCACCATTGGGGATATTCCCAGAATCATTATGGATGCAGTAAAAGAAGGTTTGGTGGCGTCCTTCTCCCAGTTTATGGGTTCTTTTCTGGGCAAGTTGGTTGATAAGATTGAAAGCAATTACATGGTGGCCAACTTTTTGTATTATTCAGACGCCTTGGTCTCCGGCCAATACATGAACGACTACTTGAATAAGTATGTCAGTGATAATCTGGATCGCCAGATAATTAAAAAGCTTGTGCCCCAATTCAATTGCGGGAAGCAGGACCCCAACCTTAAAACCGTGTTTGAGGCCCAAGCCGGCCGGTATTTGGGGTTTGACCCGACGAGCGTAGACCCTAGTGATCCTAACTATTACCAAAAAATGGCCAAAGTGGGCGATTTTTTGGCCTCCCCCCAGGGCTGGAGCTTGCACTACGGCGACTTAGCCGACACGGCCAAAGGCGAAGCTGAAAAGTCTGCCGAGCAAGAATTGACGAGTTCGGGCCTGAAAACACCCCGGGACGCGGTCAACCACACGATCGCCAGTTCCATTAATTCCATTGTCAGCGGAGAGAAAGCCGCAATTCAGGGTTTGATCCAGCTGGGCATCAGCAACGCCAGCAGCTTTATCAGTTCTTTTGTTGCGCAGCTCACCCAGCAGCTGACTACCAAGTTCGTGTTCCGTGGTGCTGTGACCGGTAACGGCACAGTCGGCGTGCTTAAGGAACAGCCCACCTGTCTGGCTACGGCGCAAATGCAGGTAGTGTTGCCTGCGGTCGGCACGCAGTATCAGACTCCACCACCACCGCCTTCTCAAGACCAGGTTTTGCTGGAACAGGAAGCCAGTGTGTGCGTTTCCCAGTCCGACTACAGCAGCACCTGTCTTAGCAAGGTTAACAGCTATAACTCATCCCAGTGTACGGGCGGCACCCAGAACACCAGCCTGTGCTCCAGCATCGAAAGTTATTTGAGCAGCGCTCCGCTCAGGAACCCGGCCCCGTAAAATTTAGGCAAGAATTTTTAAAGCGCCTTTTTTGAAAGGCGCTTTAAAATATGGTATAATAAATCGGTAAATTGACTTTTTTGTATGGAAGAAAAAGAAATAACAAACAAAACCGATTTGCCCGAGCCCTCAGTTCCAATTGGCTCAAATAAGTCGCTGCATTCCGCTTTGCCTGCGCAAGTTTGGTGGGGGATTGTGGCTGTCAGCCTGCTTTTTGGCGTGCTCGGAGGCGCGGCCGGTTCTTGGTATTTGCTGCAGAACCCGAAATTGGGGATGTTCAGACAAAACTCAGCCGGCCAGGGGCAAGGAAATGTAAAAATTGTGGAGGAGTCGTCTCTGATTGACGTGGTAAAAAAAGCGAGTCCGGCCGTTGTTTCCATTGTCATCTCCAAAGATGTAAGCTTGCTGCCCGCATATGGGTCTGACCCCTTTAATAACGGTTTTTTTCTGCCGGAGCAGCCGGCCAGTCCTGCACAGCCAGGCAGCGGCAAACCGAACCTGCAGGAGGTGGGGGCAGGCAGCGGGTTTTTGGTTTCAGCCGATGGCCTGATTTTAACCAACAAGCACGTGGTGGCGGACGAACAGGCGAGTTACACCGTGGTTATGTCGGATGGTACAAAATACGAAGCCAAAGTTTTGGCGCGCGATCCGCGGGAGGATTTGGCCCTGGTGAAGATTGAGGTTCAGAATGCCCCTTTTTTGAAGTTAGGGTCCGGAAGCCAGCTGCAGATTGGGCAGAGAGTGGTGGCAATCGGCAACTCGCTCGGGCAGTACCAGAACACCGTAACCAGCGGGATTGTTTCCGGCGTGGGCCGGAGCATCACCGCAGGTTCGGGCAACAGCAGCGAACAATTGGACGGCGTAATCCAGACGGATGCAGCCATTAATCCCGGCAACAGTGGCGGCCCGCTTTTGGATTTGTCGGGAGACGTCGTGGGGGTTAATACCGCCATCGACCAGCAGGGTCAGCTGGTGGGCTTTGCCATCCCCGCAAGCGATGCGGCTCGGGCCTTGGGTAGTTTTGAAAAGTACAAGAAAATCGTCCGTCCTTTTTTGGGTGTGCGGTACGTTATGGTGGACAAAGCTATGGCACAAAGCGAAAAATTGCCGCGCGAGTACGGTGCCCTGGTGGTGAGGGGCGACAAAACGACCGATTTCGCCGTTGTCCCGGGCAGTCCCGCCGATAAGGCCGGCATTATGGAGAACGATATTATTTTGGAAGTGGATGGCCAAAAAGTCGACGGCAGCAATACGCTCAGCGGGCTTTTAAAAAATAAGGAAGTTGGCGATGCTGTGGCTTTAAAAATTTACCATAAAGGCGCGGAAAAACTGGTAAATGTAACTTTGGAAGAAGCCAAGTAGATGAAGATTTTAGGCATTGATTACGGTGAAAAAAGGATTGGCCTGGCAATCAGCGACGAAGGACTGACTTTTGCCAGGGAGCTGGATATTTTGTCGCCCAAGGATTTTTGGAAAAAGATCAGCCGGCTGGTTGCGGACGAAGAAGTGGAAAAAATCGTAGTGGGCTGGCCGATAAATATGGCTGGCCGGGAAACCAAAAAAACTCTGGAGGTAAAAAATTTCAGCGAAGATTTGGAGAAAATCACGGGCGTAACCGTGGATGTGATTGACGAACGGCTGACTTCGGTCATGGCCCAGCATTTGTCCGGTGGCAAAAAAAACCTGGACAGCCTGGCCGCCCAGATTTTATTGCAAAATTATTTGGACAAAAACAAAAACAGGCAATGAGCGAATTCCGACAAAACCCCATAAGCAAGCACTGGGTGCTGATTGCGCCCAACCGCGCTAAGCGGCCGGAGGATTACAAGACCCGCTCAGTCATGGAAGGCTTGCCGGAGCTGGACCATAAGTGCGTGTTCTGTCCGGGCAACGAAGCCCAGAATACGGAGCTTTACCGCTTTCCCTACGGCAAGAATTGGGAGGTCCGGATTATTCCCAATAAGTTTGCCGCCCTGGAACACACGGCGCTTTACCGGCACAAGGGTTTTTATGTGTCTCATTCGGGCGACGGCGACCACGAAGTGATTGTGACCCGAAAGCACAACGAACCCGTGGCCCTGCAGTCCATTGCCACGGTAGAGCTGAGCCTGGAAACTTTTATCGAGAGAATCAATCTGCTGACCGGGCATCCCGAACTGGCTTACGTCCAAATTTTCCACAATCACGGGCGCGAGGCCGGAGCCTCTCTTGTCCATCCCCACTACCAGCTGATTGCCACGCCCATTGTGCCGCCGCACGTGCACGACGAAATTATGGGCTGTTACCACTATTACCAGCACAACCACACTTGTATTTATTGCGACATTATTAAAGAAGAGCTGGAAGTCAAAGACCGGGTGGTTTACGAAAGTGAGCATTTTGTGGTGCTTTCGGCTTATGCTTCCCGCAAGCCCTTTGAAACTTGGATTTTGCCCAAAAAGCACGGCGCCCGGTTCGAGGATATTTCCAAAGAAGAACTGAGGCACTTGTCTTTTGTCCTGAAAGTAATGCTAGGCCAACTCTATACCAAGCTTTCCGATCCGCCGCTGAACTTTTACATCCATACTATGCCGTTAAAGAAACAGCAGAGCGACCACCGGCACAGCGTGCAGGAGGAAAAAGCCTACCACTGGCATTTGGTCATTTTCCCCCGCCTGACCATTTGGGCCGGTTTTGAGTATGCGACCGGCATTCCGATTAATCCCATACCCCCGGAAATCACAGCGCAATTTTTAAGAGGAGACAACCCATGAAAAAACTTGTGATTGGCAATTGGAAGCTGCACCCCGCCACGCTTGCGGCCGCAAAGAAATTAGCTGCGGCAATTTCGCGCAAGTCCAAGCATGTGGCGGTTATCTGCCCGCCGCCGGCTTTTTTGGCGGGCGTAGTTTTTCCCCGCCTTGGCGCCCAGGATTGTTTTTGGCAGCCTGCGGGCGCCTTTACGGGTCAAATTTCCCCGGTTCAGCTGAAATCGCTGAAGGTGAAATATTGCCTGGTGGGGCACAGCGAAAAACGCGAGCTGGGCGAAACAGACGAACTCGTCAATGCCAAAGCCAGGGCGCTTTTGGCTGCGGGCATAACTCCGGTGATCTGCGTGGGTTTTGGCACCAAAGTGGAACAGGACGACCTGGAGGTGACCGATGTGTTAAAGACTCAGCTGGAGCTCGGACTTGCCGGCATTGAACCGGCCGAGGTAATTGTGGCGTACGAACCGGTGTGGGCCATTGGCACGGGTAAAAATGCCACTCCGGAACACGCTGAAAAGATGGCTATTTTTATTAAACATAAGTTCGGCGTAGGAAAGGTGCTTTACGGCGGCAGCGTGAGCCCGTACAACGCAAAGGGCTTTCTTGACCAGCGCAATATCGATGGGCTGCTGCCCGGCGGAGCCAGCCTAATTCCGAAATATTTTAATCAAATAATCAATCTGTAAATATGCTGTATCTCGGCGCAGACCATGGGGGTTTTCCCCTTAAAGAAAAAATAAAAAAATATTTGGAAGCGCGCCAAATTAGTTTTGTAGACCTTGGGCCGCACCAAGCTGACCCGGCTGACGACTATCCGGATTATGCGCGGAAGGTGGCGGGAAAAGTGGCTGCGCATCCGCTCGGCGATGTGGGAGTGCTGTTGTGCCGGAGCGGGCAGGGGATGTGCGTGGCAGCCAACAAGGTAAAAGGCGTGCGCGCGGTTTCCGCCTGGAATGAACGCCTGGCTTTTTCTACCAGAAACGATGACTTTGCCAATGTGCTGTGCCTGGCCGGTGACTACCTTACGCCCCGGCAAGCTGAAAAAATTCTGCACACCTTCATCAGCACGCCTTTTTCCAAAGAAGCAAGGCACAAGCGCAGGGTGGCAAAAGTAAAAAAAATGGAAACCGCTTTTTAAGTTCTAATTTATGGCCCAAATCGTACCTGCAATTTTGGAAAAAACCAAGGAAGGTTTTGTGGACAAGCTGGCTCGCCTGACCAAGCTGCCCGGGGTGGAACGCATCCAGGTAGATTTCGGCGACGGAATTTTTGTGCCCAATGCCATGCTGCCGGTTACTGAAATGGAAGTCCTAAACCCCGCTTTTCACTTCGAGGCCCATTTGATGGTAAGCGAACCCAAAGACTTTTTTGATTATCAGCTCTCGGGCTTTAAAACAATCCTGGTACATTATGAAGCTTTTCCTAGTGCTGCGGAATTAAGGCAGAGCCTTGCCAATATCAAAGCCGCGGGCCTTAAGCCCGGCATTTGCCTGAAAAATGAAACGCCGGTTACGGTTCTCCAGGAGTTTTATCCCGAAGTCGAGCAGTTTCAGCAATTGGGTATTGTTCCCGGCTTCCAGGGGCAGGCATTTTTAGAGGACACTTATGAGCGGGTAGCCCAACTCAGAAAGCTCTTGCCAAATGCTATAATAGAAGTGGACGGCGGCGTGTCTGCTGCCAATGCGGGGCGGCTGGCAAAAAGTGGCGCAGACTTGCTCATAGCGGGCTCCGCTTTGCTGAAGGCGCTGGATTTGCAGGCGGCATACGAACAATTGCTTCAAGAAATAAAATAACAACATGCTCACTTTTGTAATTATCATTGTCTTTGTCATCTGGGTGGCCAGCCTCAGCAGCAGGATAAGCCGGCTGGAAGAGCAGGTGAAGGGGGGCAAAAAACCTGCCGCGGCCGAACCCCCGCTAGTGGCCGGCAATGCCAAGCCCAGTTTGTGGGTTGAGCCCGCAAGTCCTGCGCCTCCGCCGCCAGCTGCGGCTGTTTTGGCAGAACAGCCGAGGGGCAGCGCGGTCATGCCCGAAGCTGCGCCCATAACACCAAGGCAGCAAAAGGATGAGACCGAGATTGCGACCAATTGGCTGAACAAGATCGGCGTGGTGGCCGTGCTTTTGGGTATGGGCCTGTTTTTCAAATATGCGGTAGACCAGAACTGGATTACGCCCTGGATGAGGATTGCCCTGGGTTTTGCCGTGGGCGGGCTTTTTGTATTTTTGGGCTGGCTGTGGCGGGAAAAATATGCCAAATACGCCAATGTAATGATGGGCGGGGGTGTTGCCCTGTGGTATTTTACGATTTTTGCCGGCTACGATTTTTATGGGCTGTTCCCGCAGTCTGTGGCCTTGGCTTTAATGGTTTTTGCATCCGTGTGCGCAGTGGCGCTGGCGTATTACCGGCAGTCCCTGGCCCTGGCGGTTCTGGGTTTGCTGGGCGCTTACGGGGCGCCTGTGGCTTTAAGTTCTGGCGAAAACCGGCAGATGCAGCTGCTGGTGTACCTCACAATTTTAAATTTGGCGGTATTGGCGATTTTGGCAAAAAAGTATTGGTCCGGTTTGGCTCTATTTGCCGTGTTCGCCACCTGGATAGATTTTTCCTATTGGTTTGTTAAGTTTTCCTCTTCTCTTAATGCCGTGCCTTCCGTAATTTTTTTCATGGTGTTTGTTTTGATTTTTTTTGTGGGCCTGACTGCGGTTCTGCGGCGCCATGCTCTGGCTAAAACTTTGGACAACAAGTTTTCCAAACTTACCAGTCTGGCCATGCTGCTGACCGGGTTTGTGTATTTGATATATGTCCAGAATTTACTGGCAGGCGGCTATCATGCCTGGCTTTTGGGTATGGGCCTGTTTGCCAGCCTGGCTGCGTTTTTGGCCTACGCTTTAATTGACAGGCTGGAGTTTGAAGAAATTAATTACAGTTTATCTTTTGCCGGTGCAGCCCTGTTTTTGGCAGCGTTCAGCTGGCAGTGGGACCGGGAGGCTTTGTGTTTGGCCGTGGCGCTGGCCGGTGGGGCGGGTGCGGGCTTGGCTTATGCGTTAAAGCGCAAGGAACTGCGGCTGTGGAGCACTTTGACGCTGCTTTACTCGCTGGTTTTGATTTTAGCCTTGCCTTATGCGGAGGTTTTTGGGCAAGTGTTCGTGTTTAATTTTAAGTTCGGCCTCATGGCCCTGGAGGCTGCGGTTTTGTTTTATGCGGCTTGGCTTTATTCCCGTTCCCAAAATCACACTTTGTTTGAAAGCCATACAGACCGGGCCTTCAATTTTATCGGCATCTTTTTGCTCTGGGCCGGTCTTTCCTGGGACATTAGCCATTTTTTCCCCAGCCTCAACGGGGAGTACGGCCTGGCTCTCTGGTGGATTGTGTATCCGCTGCTGCTGGGCGGATTGGGCACGCTTGCCAAAAAGCCCGGCCTAATTAAAGCCGGGCTGTTGCTGACCGCTTTTGCCCTCCTGAGAAGCCTGAGCGTGCCTTATCCGGCTGAACGCGCTGCTTTTGTCTTTAATTTTAAGTTCGGCCTTATGGTCTTGGAAACAGCCGCTTTGTTTGTCCTGGCCTATTGGTCCCGGGTTTTAAAAACCGACAAATACGCGGCTTACGCAAGTGGAGTGCTGAGTGTAATCGGCGCGTTATTTTTATGGTTAGTTGTCACCCTGGACGTTTTTCATGCTTTTACCGGCATCGGCCAAGACTCGCGCGTGGCCTTCTGGTGGGCGATTTACCCCGTGCTGTTGATTTATTTTGCCCGCCTGGCCAATAGCCGCCTGCTTGCCCGCATTGCCTTGGGCCTGCTGGTGTTGGGTTTTTTCCGCGTGGTGTTTTTGGGTTACAGCGCAGATGACTACATATTCATTTTAAACGCCAAATTCGGTCTGATGCTAATGGAAGCGCTGGCGCTTTTGGTCATGGTGCGCTTTTTGCCGGACGAGGCAGGGAAGGAAAAAGCCGGTGATTTTATGAAGGTGGCAGCTAGCCTGCTGCTGTGGTTTGCTTTTTCCTGGGAGCTTGTCAGGTACTTTGCCCGGCCAGAAGACGGGAATACCCGGAACCTGCTGATGAGCCTGTGGTGGATAGCCTATGCCGTTGTTTTAATCATCATCGGGGCTGTTGCCCACAGTCCGCTGTTCCGCAAAGTGGCTTTGGCATTGTTTGGGGCAAGCATCTTAAAGGTGTTTTTGTTTGATGCTCTGGCCCTGGAAACCGGCTACCGCATTGTTTCGTTTATCGTTTTGGGCGTCATTTTGCTCTCCGTATCGTATGCGTACCAGCGGCACCGCAGCCGGATTGTAGAATTTTTGGAAGGGGACAAGAAAGGAGCTGTGCATGTTTGATATTATTTCCATCGGCGACGCCACTATTGATACTTTTTTGTTTATTAAAGATTTGGAAATCCGCGAAATGGGCGGGGAGCAAAAAGCGCTAATTAATTGGGGCGACAAGCTGCCTGTAGACAAGCTGTATAAATCCGTGGCGGGCAATGCGGCCAACCATGCGGTCGGCAGTTCGCGGCTGGGTTTGAAAACAGCTTTTTATACGGTCTTTGCCCACGATATGGGCGGGCGCGAAGTCCTGCATAAAATGCAGAAAGAAGGCGTTTCAACGCGCTACATAGAGAAGAACGACCGGCACGGCACCAATGCCTCCGTGGTCTTGTGCTACGAGGGCGAACGCACGATTTATGTGTACCATGAGCACCGGCATTACAAGCTGCCTAATTTTTTACCCGCCCGCTGGGTGTATTTGACCAGCATGGGCAAGGGGTTTGAAAAAATTTATAAAGACTTGGTCAAGTATCTGGAAAAGTACGACGTGCGCCTGGCTTTTAATCCGGGTACGTACCAGCTGCTGGCGGGGCCGAAAGCCAACCGCAAGGTTTTGGAAAAAACCGACCTGCTTTCCTTGAACGTGGAGGAGGCCGAAGGCTGGGTTGGCAAGGCGGACAGTATTAAGGAGCTGTGCCGCCGGCTGGTGGCTTTGGGACCCAAAGCAGTCACGGTGACGGACGGCCCAAGGGGCGCCTACAGCTACAGCAGCGAAGGCTTTTATTTCACCCAAAAGTTCCCCGGTAAAAGGCTGGAGGCGACCGGCGCCGGAGATTCTTTCACCACAGCGTATATAGCGGCTTTGGTTTACGGTTTGCCGCATGCGGAAGCTTTGCGCTGGGGCCCGGTGAACGCCGCGAGCGTGGTCGGGCAGATTGGCCCGCAGGCCGGGCTGCTCACTAAGGCGGAATTGCAAAGCCGGCTGAAAACACACAAAAGCTTCCAGCCTGTTGCGATCACCGACAGCCAGAAGGAGAAACTAGTGGTCCGGCTGGCCCGCGAAATTTGAAAATTTTGGATACTAGGAAAAAATTAACTTAAATCCACCTATGTCAAAAATTAAGGTTGCAATTAACGGTTTTGGCCGCATCGGCCGCCAGGCGTTCAAGCTGGCTTTGGAAAAAGAAGAGCTGGAGGTTGTGGCAATTAATGATTTGACCAGTACGCAGGTACTGGCTCATTTGCTCAAATACGACAGCGCTTACGGACGCTATCCCGGCAAAAACAGCTTA
>JAMCYA010000033.1 GCA_023473845.1 Patescibacteria group bacterium | reverse complement strand
TGCCACGGCCTTGTCTTTAAAGAAAAACCCGTCGCAGGTGGCGCAGGCCGAAACGCCCTTGCCGCGAAGCCGCTGCTCGCTTTCCAAGTTCAACCAATTAGCTTCCGCTCCCGTGGCAACAATGACAGCCGGGGCAGAATATTCGGTTTTATCGGTTTTAACCTTCAAGGGCTGGCCGGAAAAATCCACGCCCACCACATTTTCATAAACCAATTCACTGCCGAATCTTTTTGCCTGGTCCATCATGCTGTTCATCAGGTCCGGCCCCATGACCCCTTTCGGAAAACCGGGAAAATTTTCCACTTCCGTGGTCTGCATGAGCTGTCCCCCGGGGTTCAGACCCGCAATCACCAAAGGCTTCAATTCAGCCCGGGCCGCGTAAATTGCGGCAGTCAGGCCCGCGGGCCCGCTGCCGATGATTATAACCTTGTGCATGGCATCTTTTTCCATATTTTTACCTCAATTTGCTCTAATTGTCTCTTAATTTTACAGGGGTTTGCCGCATTTGACAACTCTGTTTTTGGCCTCTATACTGGAACGTCCACCGGGCGTTGCTGCTACAAGGGAAGCAGCCGCCCCAAGTGGCAAAAGTTCTTCGTCCTGCGCCATTTTGCAGGACAAACAATTAACCGGAGGGAAACCTAGCGCTGCGGGAGACTAACAACCCCGTAGCCGGAAAGGAGTCTTATGGACGCCTTCCTGTTCCTGCTGGGAGCGATTGCGGTTGCCGTTGGCATCGGTGCTTTCCAAAGCACCCTCAAAACCAACCGCCTGCTGGCCAAAAAATTGAGCCACGCGCACGTCGTTTCCAAAGGAGTCAGCATGCTCATGATGGTCGCGGAAACCATCCAATTCGTCCGCGTCAGTGAGCACGCTTCTCTGGTCAGCATCTTTGCCGCACTCTTTCTGCTGGCAATCATCGCGGCTAGCAAGACAGGAACCGAAGGCGAACTGCCCTAAAGCTTTCCACCCCGACGTTTCGGGGTGATGCGCTCTGGGCAGCTTTAGTCCGTAAGTCTCTTGTCGAAAAAAGCCGCTCTCCCCCTTGGGATTGAGCGGCTTTTTCATTACTTACTCAATGCCACGTTCCTGTAATTCTTCCAGCACCTGCCGCGCGGCCCGAACCCAGTTTTTGCTGCCGGGCTGGTTGTACACGCCGTTCATCTCTTCCAGCGTCCAGTCTTTATACCGCTTTTCCAGCAACCGGTTTAAATCCTTAGCCCAGTCGCGGGTGGAGGCATATTCGCGCCACGAGGGATGGCCGGGCGCCACGCCAATGCCGCTGCAGTTGTTGCTGTGGCAGCGCTTGCCCAAAGTGCTTTCGGAATTGGAAATTGCCAGTACCATTTTCCAGTGCGGCAATTCGGCAATAGTGTCGGAAATTTCCACAAAAGGCGAGTTTTTGTCGCTCAGGTATTCCCTCAATTTCTGCTTGCGCACTGCCAGGCGCTCCGCTTCCTTGAGCTGCGGAGTCTTAACTGCTTCCTGCAAATAATTTTCCAGTTGGGAAACAGTCAGTTTATAAAAGGCATCATCGGACAGCTGGGCAACAGTGTCGGGACTGGTGGTGGCCGCCGGATTTTCTTCGGCAGCCACAGCGCCGGCATTTATGTCCATGGCTCCAAGCACTTGCCCTTCGGCGCCCGACTGTTTAGTGTCCCAGGTAAACCAAAACCCCGTCAAAAAGCCGACAAACAGCAGCAAGGCCGTAAGCATGGCCGAAAATTGCCGGCCGCTAAAAACCAGTTTGGGCAAACGGAATACGGCCGCGCGCGAAAAACCGCCGGGTTTTTGCACCTGGTTTCTGATTACCTGCGGCCGGGTGCGCAGAATAATCCCGTCAAAAGACTTGGTTCGGCGCGTGGGTTTGATTTTTACGACTTTATTTTGCAATTTTGCTTTTTAGGTTTTATCGCTTTCTTTATTATAGCAGACTGTTGTGCTCCGGCTGATTTTTAAAAGACAAACAGCTCATCAATCGTAGTTTTGAGCACGCGGGCCACGTCGTGCGCCAATTGCAACGAAGGGTTATACTTTCCGGCTTCTAAGAATACTATGGTTTCGCGTCTCACTCCTGCCCGACGGGCCAGATCTTCCTGGGTAAACCCCAGCTTGCGCCTAAATTCTTTAATCTTGTTTTTCATAAATCATCGGCACGCGCGGCTGGGCGCAGGCGCAGCCGGATTACCGTGCTTTACCCACTGCCCATTTTGGCACAGCCAGGTGTCTTCCCCGGAAAATAGCCTTAAACCCGCCACCACGACCACTGCGGCAACAAATAGGCCCAAGATCGTGTAAAAAATTTTTCTACTTTGGGAAATTTCGCTCTCGCGGTACTGCAAATACTTGACGGTCAGGCTGTAAATAATCAGCAGAGCACAAACCGCATAAGCCAGCACGCTTCCGGCAGCCTCAAATTCCGGATAAAAACCCCGGCCAGTCAGCAAAAGGAAAGAACCCAAGGAACCTAAAGTGGCAAATACCGTCAAAGACCAGCGTGCCGCATCCCCTGCCAGCTTGTAATCCCGCTCGTCAGCCATAACTTCGCGCACCTGCTTTTTCAGCGCAACCATAAGCAGCACGGCAATCAGCACAGCCGCGCCACCCAAATAATAATTCTTCAGCACCACAGCCTGGCTCATAACTGCGGCCAAACAGGCCGCAACCACCAGCCTGATCCAGGCGTACTGTTTTAAAGTCATAAATTTAAGTTAATTATTTCTAACTATTTATATGTTAGAATTATTTAACATGGTTGTCAAGGAGGCATAACCCAAAAGCGGCCAAATGGTTTTGCACAGGGCTTGAATATTGGGTATGATAAAAAAACCATTAACCACGAGGCTTATGGAAAAAACATTTTGGGCAGAAGCCAGTATCCTTATACAGGTTCCCGCTGCGCGGGTCTGGATGGCGCTTACCACCCCTGAACTCATTAAACAATATTTATTCGGTACCGAGGCGGTTTCCGACTGGCAAATTGGCAGCACAATCACCTACCGCGGCACCTGGGAAGGCAAAACCTACGAAGACAAGGGCAAAATTCTGGAGTTGGAGCCGGAAAAGCATTTGCTCACCACCTACTGGAGCAGCTTTTCCGGTTTGCCGGACGCGCCGGAAAGCTACCAAACCGTTGCCTACGATCTAACCCCCGAAGGCAGCAGCACAAAACTCACCATCACCCAGGACAACATTAAATCGGAAGGATCCCGGGACCATTCGGCCAAAAATTGGCAAATGGTACTGGAAAGCTTAAAAAAATTACTGGAAAAATAACCGCCTCACAAAAAATCCCAGGCCGCGAGGGCCGGGATTTTTTATTTTTTGCCGATAATCACCAGCCAATTGTCAGTGCGGGCAAAGACAGCCTCATGCACCACGGTGAGGCCCAGCTGCTCAAAATAGCCTTCCAGTTCCGGCATGGTAAAAAAACTAAAGAACCGCTCATACTCGTAGTTATAATCGCTCTCCACGATGTTCTGTTCGTCTTTCGCACCCGGCCGCAGCTCTTTGACCACTACGTATAGATATCCTGGTTTGTTTAAATGCTCATACAAATTCTTTAGGACCTTCATTACTTCCGCCTTTGGAATATGCAAAAGCACGGCCTGGGCAAAAATCCCGTCAAACATGCCCAAACCCAAAGGCTGGTTAATGTCCTCCACAAAAAAATGCGCCCCGGGACAATGCTCTTTGGCCAGTTTTATCATCTCTTCGGAAAAGTCTATACCAAACACGTCAAAGCCCTGCTCTAACAAATATTTGGTTTTCAGCCCGGCGCCACAGCCCACGTCCAGCACCTTGCCGCCGGGCTTTAAGAGGTTCAAAAAAATGTCGGCGGACTCGTTCCACCAGTCGCTCTCCTTGTGGTCATTGAACCAGTCTTTGGCTATTTTATTGTAAGTCGCTTTTAAATCCATGTTTTTAACTGTTACCTTAACCTTAACCTAACAAAACCATTACTGCAATGGCGGCATATAAAACCCCTATTGTTAGATAAACCAATTACATAACTTTTCAAATAAAAAAATACCCCGCCTCTCGCGAGAGGCGGGGTATTTTATCTTAAAATATTATTTCACCACTCTGGTGTCGTTGTTGGCCATGGCCGAAAGAATGGGCCGCGGGTCAGAAATATCGGCCTGGTTGGCCCGGACAATAAACTTGGCCTCGCCGCCGTTGTTCAAAAACACATTCCAGGTCGGCACAGGAATATATCCGGCCGCAGCCACATAAAACACCACTCTGCCGGAAACTATCCACGACCCGTCGGGGTGGGCCTGGGTAGCGGACTTAAGAATGCCACTGGCCGGATAAGCGGAAGCATCGGCGTTTGTAACATTGGCCAAAGCATACCCCAAGCCTAAAAAGGCCTTGAGGGAGGCAAACGGAATTTTTACTTTATTGGCAACTAAATAAATTGTGCCGTGGTCATTCACCAGGGTGCCGGAGGCAAGTCCGGAAGGAGTAACCGGCGCGGGCGTTGTGGTGTTTACCGCGGCTGCCACGGAAACCGCCAAAGTTGCGCACTGGCCGCCGGTCTGGCACACGGAAAGAGTAGAGTTGCCTAAAGCCAAAGCCGAAAGAGCCAAACTACTGCCGTTTATTTGGACCGAGACGGCGCTGGGGTTGGAATTGCTGGAAAGCGTATAGCTGCCCGAACCGGAAATGGCCACAGTCTGGCTTTGGCCCGCGGTAAGGGCAATGCTGTTTTGACTGAGCACCGGGGCAGCGCCCGTAGCCGCATTCACCGTAATGGTCAAAGGTTTGCAGCTGTCGCTGGCCGCACACACCACTAGCGTGGCTGAACCGGCCGTCTGGCCTGTAATCGTTAAAGTGCTCCCGTTTACTGTGGTCTGGGCCGCGGCGGCATTGGAATTGGCCGCAATGTAATAGCCTGTACCTGCGCCCCCGGAAATTGTCAGGCTTAAAGCTTGCCCTACTGTAGCCACCGGGTTGGTCTGGCTGAATGCTGGCAGCGAATTTGAATTCGTGCTGGCAATTACGCCCACAAACAAAATGGCGCACTGGCCGCCGGTCTGGCACACGGAAACATTGGAATTACCCACTGCCATAGCCGACACAATGGCAATGTTGCCCACAATCTGCACTGTTGCTACCCCCTGGTTACTGCTGTTGGAAACATAGTAGCCGCCGTTGCCATAGAGTGTCACGGCTGCGGCCAAACCCACTGCCAGACTCAAGCTGGTCTGGCTAAAGGTTAAGGTGGAACTGGAACCCGATGAATTTACAATCACGGAAAGCGTGGTGCAGGCCCCGCCCGCAGAACAGACATCTAAAGACTTCGCTCCAGCACTAATCCCCGACAAGGTTAAAATACTGCCGTTTAAGCTGGCCTGAACCACCGTGCCCGTATTGGCGCCCAGGCTGTAGGGGGCTGTGCCGCCGGACACGGTCACGCTGAGCACCTGGCCGGAAAGCAGCGACAAACTGGTCTGGCTTAACTGGATCGGACCGCCGCTGGCCACATAGTTAACCGTTACAGCCAGCCAGCCGCAGCTGCCCGCCGAAGAACACACGGTCACTGTGGCCGTGCCTGCGGTGCTGCCGTAAAGCATCAGGCTGCTGCCGCTCACGCTCGCCTGCACGACTGCGGAGTTAGAATTAGACGAAACATAGTAAGCCGTGCCCGTGCCGCCGGACACGCCAATGCTCAAATTCTGACCAATCAGCAAAGTCGGGTTAGTCTGGCTGAAAGTCAGCGGCGAAGAGCTGGTTGCCCCAATAGTCACGTTAATTATGCCGCAGGAGCTCATGTCCGAAGAGCACACGGTAATGGCCGAAGAGCCGCTGCTGCCATTGGCCGTTAGGGTGACCACGGAACCGCTGACGCTGGTCTGGATGGCTGCGGAGTTGGAATTGTTGAGAATGGAATAAGTGCCCGTGCCGCCGCTGACCGTTACCGGAAAACTCTGGCCCGTGGAAATAGTCACGCTGCTTAAATTAAAAGTCAGCGCTTGGGCACCGCTGTTCCTCACCGTAATGTAAGCGCTGGCGCAATTGGTCGTGGAGCCTTGCGCGCAAAAAGTCGCCACTGTCGAACCATAGCTGATGCCCACTGCGGTTATCTGGTTGCCGCTGATGTTAATGTTGGCAATCGGCGGATTGGAATTATTGGACAAATACAGGGAGTTACCCGTTTGGTTCGTAGCCGTAATGGTGGTGCTCTGGCCCACAGACAGCACCACGGCGGTCTGGCTCAGATAAAAAGTGCCGTTGGTCGCCAAGTCCGGCCAGGTGACGGAATTGGAGCGCTGGCCGTTTACAGTCACAGAAACTGCGCCCCCGGTGCTGATGGAATACTGCGAAGTGCTGACATCAACGGAATAGCTGCCGCTGGCATTGGTAGCGCCCAAATACACCAGGCTGGGCCCCACATTGGTTTTGGAATAGGACAGAATTACCCCGCTGTTCGGGTCGCCTCCGGTTACACTCACGGTTACGGAATCCCCATTGCCGCCGGATGCCAAAGACAAGCTCGGCGTAAGAGCGGCCCTGGCCAGAGGCGCCGCCGCGAGGCTAGCGGCCGCGGACATGGCCACGGCAACAAATAAACTTATAATTTTTGAGGGTTTGTTCATAATTTTTAATTTGGTTTCAAAAAATTAATTAGTTCCATATGGCATTATACCACGAAACATCCCGGCAATAGAATTGGTTTAAGCTGTCCACTCCCAGACAAATTAACCGTTGGTTTGTAAATAAAAAAAATTCCGGCTATAGCCGGAATTTTTTGGTAGACCCGCTCTGTACGGCTGGAAAACTTATTTGGCTTTGGTAAGAGAGATTTATAATAATCTAGTCAGTCAACCAAATTTGCTTAAACTATCAACAATTTAACTAAGCCAACAACTGGGACCAGCAATCCAAGTATAAATAGTATGTTTCCAACAAAAAGCATTTTCGAAGACCTTTCTAATGTGGCAGTTATTTTTTTAACTTTCTGTATAGAAGCCCCTGCTAAAAGTAAATAGTCCTCGGCCCCTTGTATCTTTCTTGACTCTGGAGTGTTTAATAAATCTGAAGCCATCTTAGCCATATTGCTGCGTTCTAAAAATACTTTAACCTGTGCATTGTTGGCTAGCGTTAAAAACATGGCAAAAATCATCGAAGATAAATATAGTAATACCACGGATCCAAGAAACCAGTTTCCAAGGTCAATCTCTTTTAAATAAGAAAATGCCAGTAAATCAACAGAGGCAATTGCTGCCGCTGCAGTTATTAAGGTCCTCACGTTACTAGATTGCTCCTTTTGCAAATCCAAAAGCACACTTTCTCCTTTCATCATTTCCAGCATTTCTTTATCATCATCCTCTATGTACTGAGGGTTGTTACTCTTGTGACTCATAGTTCTTATTTTTAGTTACTAAAAGATAGAGGTTTGCGTAACTCTCTAAATATTGATTAGCCTCCTCATCTGTTAAGTCTTTGGCGTACTTATTTTTAAAATGATTTTTGAGTCTTAAAATAAGTTCTGGACCATAGTTCATATGTTAGTAAAATAACCTTTGGGCAACTCCTTATCTTAATTTTTAACATCTTGATTATTCACTTTGAGAAAGCTTTAATTTATCAGAATTTTCATTATAATACCACCTGTTGATAACTTCTATTGAACAATCGTTCACCATATATTATAATATCATTGACTCAAAAATTTAACGGCTTTATTTAAAGTTCTCCTATGGTTTCTTTCTAGCTGGTGCCCCCAGATCCTTATAGTCTCCCATCCTAACTTTCGCAATAATCTAATATTTTTTCTATCCCTAATTCTATTCCTTCCAATTTTTTCAGACCAATAACGATTCAATTTATTTTTCCAGCGAGGATACTGCCACCCATGCCAAAAGTCGCTGTCTATAAATACTGCCTTCTTATTTTTTAAAACCGCAATATCAGGTTTACCGGGGAGTTTAGAATAATGCCTTTTAAAAATGATGCCTGCCCGCCTAAATTCGTTAAATACAAGTATTTCAATTTTAGTATTTTTCGACTTTATCCTCGACATCGTATAGCTTCTCTGCTCTTTAGTTAAGTTATCCATAGCGCTAAAATTATGATATAATTTATAGGCAACAGCAATAAAATATGAAAAAAATAATCAATAAAAAATTAAAAGTTGTTGACCTATTCGCAGGAATCGGCGGTCTTTCTCTAGGTTTTCAACAATCAGATTTTAAAGTTGTTGCGGCTTTCGACAACTGGGAACCAGCCATAGAAGTTTATAAAGAAAATTTTGATGATCACAATATATATAAACTTGATTTAAGTGATGTAGAGCAAAGCGTCAAAGAAATATCAAAATTTAACCCTGATGTAATAATTGGCGGGCCACCTTGCCAAGATTTTTCGCACGCTGGAAAAAGAGACGAGACACGAGGCAGGGCTGATTTAACTCTAGCTTTTGCAAAGATCGTAGCAGAAATAAAACCCAGGTTCTTCGTTATGGAAAACGTAGATCAAATACTAAAGTCAAAAACGCTCCCTAAGGCTGTAGATATTTTAAGGTTTGCTGGATATGGATTAACCAAAAAAGTTTTGGACGCAAGTTTTTGCGGGGTGCCTCAGAAAAGAAAAAGGTTCTTTATGATTGGCGAGTTAAACGGCAAGGACGATGTATTAGATTTTTATTTAAACAAAAACTTATCAAGCACGCCTACTACAATAAGAAAATATTTGGGATTAGAGTTTGGCGTAGAGCACTATTATAGACATCCGAGAAATTACAGTCGTCGGGCTATTTATAGCATTGACGAACCGAGCGCAACCATCAGAGGTGTAAATCGTCCTATACCGAAAGGGTACAAGATCCATCATAAAGACACGGCAAAGGATTTAAAAAACGTTAGGTCTTTGACAACTTCTGAAAGAGCCCGAATTCAAACCTTCCCTAAAGAATTTAAGTTCAACGGCACAAAGACCGCCATTGAGCAAATGCTGGGCAATGCGGTTCCTGTCAATCTGGGTAAATATGTCGCTGATTGCTTATCCCAGTATGTTAAATACGGAGAACAAGAGAGCGCGCAACGATCGCAGATTCAAACGCAACTTCTAATTCCAGCAATGTCCAGAACTTAATCTACAAAGCTGTTTACAACCACAGCGTCAAATCGACGCTCAGGACTCAAAAGATTTTGTCCCCCACCTAATATTATTTTCGCTATTTCTTCTTTCTTCACCCGAGGCTTTGTAAGCTCGGGTGATTCCATATACGGATGAGTCGTCAAACCTCCACTTGCAAAAGCTTTATCATTTTTCGTACCGTAGGTATACTGGTCGATGATTTTTTTATGGCTTACCTTGCCTGTCTTGGCAAAGTCATACAACATTGCACCGAGCCAGACTATTGAGCGCAAATGTCTAGTAATCGTCGAGGGGTTGCCGTTAATTTTTCCTGTATCAACAAATAATCTCGTAAACGCAAAATCACTCCACTCAAAAATATCCAAACAATTGCCTGCTAAAATTGAAGACTTACCTTTGGTCTTCCAGATTGGTTGCATTAAAAATGGTTTCTGTTCGGAAATTTTATTGACAAGTAAATTGTCTATGGCTTGTGCAATTGCAGGTATATGGCCAACTACTTTATTAGCCTTTGACCAGTTTATTCGTTGTTTAAAAATCGGATTTAAAAAATCTAGCAATTCTTTTCTATGCTCTTGGTATACTTGGGCAATGCTTAAAGAAAGATAAACGATCGAGTCAGGCCTAACGACAATTTCACAGCCATAAGAGTCCTCCTCCAGCATAGAGGTTTGATTGTCGGGCAGCGTGGTCAATTTAATTTCGATCGGCCTTAAATCTTCATGTTTGCCGGCCGACTTTTTAACAGTTACAAGATCCACCCTGGGTAACTTACCGACCACCAACGAATGATATGGGTGATATTCCGCTTCAAAATTAAAAAAGATTTCCGCTGCATCAGGTGCGATTCCAAAAATATCAGCCACGGAAATTTCTTCGTGTTTAACTTTCATATCCTCACCCAATTTTAAATAGACTGGCTTTATCGCTTTGCTGGCCATATAGCAAGCAAGCGCGGCGGGAAATGCATTATTAAATTGGTTTTTACCCCCGGCAAGGGGGCAGGTTCAGGCCACCAGGGAGCTCTTGGAGCGGAGCATCGGCAAAGTCAAAAACCAAGTAGAGATTGAAGGCAATGAGCCGTTGCAAATTATCATTACAGACTACAGCAAGGTTCATCCCTAGAACCCCAGAATTGACCCGAGTGACATCTTTTATCGTTTTTTGATGTAGTCTATGGCACTCTACCCTCGGCTCAACCTAATGTGTCAGGGAGAACTGCTTTAAAATTATTACCCTATTTTGATTTAGACTTTTTAGCCCCTTGCTCTTTTAACGATTTCAGATATCCGGGGGTTATAGCGTTATTTTCCCTAAGCGCTTTTTCGACGGCATCATTGACTTCTTTTGGAATAGGATGTGTTATCCTGTCTTTTATTTCCTCAATAACGCTAATCATAAATGCGCCCCCATATATCAAAATCGCCAAAATAATTACGGCAAGGACAATTCCGAGTGCAATAGTAAACACCATAGAAATTTTTATCCTTTAATTACTTTTTTGGGAATTTTTAGCTTTGGTTTTTTTGTAGCCGTAATAAATCAACCAACAGCCGACTATAATCATCGCCGCCGAGGCGAAATTGTAACCTATAACCTGGCCGCCGCTTCCACCGACAAAACCAAAATTGTCTCTGGTTAAAGTTCCGACCAAAAGAAATAAACCCAAGACCATTTGCCACATAAAATTTTACCCTTTCTGCTGGCCGGAAATTAAAGAGGCCTTCCGAGCCAGCGGCAACCCTTTCGGACTACCCCACACCCTTTCGGGCGTGAACCTACGCGAATAAGTGCTGGTCAGAAGACCACCATAATTCGCGTAGGATTTTATTATTGTGCCATGCCCGCAGCTTTTAACCTGCGAGTTTAGGCTGAATTGTGCTTAAATTATAGCTTTTTCAGGGCTTTTTGTAAACTTATATAATACTGGGGTGCTAATAATGTTAACAAAAAAATAAATTCCAAATTTTTTTTATTTTTTCGCTTGACAAACGATTGGCCCTGGGTATAAAGTGTAGGGTACTAATAATTTTCTAAAAAATCTATGTAAAATTTTCAATCTTATTCATGGCTGCATGATTCTAATATTTTGGGCAGATTAAAGTTGCGTATCTGTACAAGCCCATTTAAGAATCCCGATTTTTATTGATATTTATTTTATTAAATATACCGATAAAAATTGGGGTTTTTTTATGCATTTTTTATCAAGCGCCCCCCTATTAAATGGATAATGACGACCAGAAATTATTAAGCCCTGGCGGTGTGTTTTCGGAGGAGCTTCTTGAATATGTGTACAGTATTCTAGAAATTTACGACGAAAAAGCCGCCAGAGAGAAAGGGTCAAATGACTAATCACATCAATCAAGCTCCGGCTTCACTGGCAGATGCCGAGCCGGAAAAAGAGTTGGACGATAACAAGGAACAAACGCCTATTATCATAAATGGAGCGCAAGATTTTAAAGGAGAATCCGCATATATTGCGATTACCTATAAGGAACTGGAGGGTTTTAAATTTAACGAGCACCAATATTTGGTAAGCTCGGATAAACTTAAAATCCCATTTACCCCTGAAATGCTGTACAAATATTCAATCATAGCCGAAAGAAAGCCGTTTTTGCGCTCGGCGACTTGGGACGCGGGAGATTTGGAAAAATTTTTGTCTGGCGATGCCGTGTTGAGCATGGGAGAACTGCATTCGGAAATAGTGCAAAAGCTTAAAAGCCATGTAGATTTTCACGGGGAGGGATGGCATGATTTTACATCGCTTTGGGTTATCGGCACTTATTTCCACAGGATGTTTCCGAGCTACCCCTATGTTCATTTGAACGGCAACGCCGGTACTGGCAAGACAAAATGCATGACTCTCATAGCCGCGCTTTCCTTTAACGGGGAACTAAGCGTAAACAGCACGCCGTCATATTTGATTCGCTTAGTCCACGACAGCCACTCCACCTGTTGCCTGGACGAGGTAGAAAAGCTACAACAAGCTAAAGACGAAGAAAGCAAGACGATTCTCGCGATGCTTAATTCCGGCTACAAGCGGGGCGCGTATGTCGGCAAGTCAGAGCAAAAGAGAAGTGGGGGCAACTGGGAGTTAAAAAGGTTCGAAGCTTATTCGCCGAAAGTCATCGCCGGAATTCAGGGCCTTCCTGCAAGTTTGGCTTCGCGCTGCATCCCCATAATAATGCTACGTTCAGTGAACAAGGCTGTCGTTAATCAGGAAGTCGACGAGGCCTCTCCACGCTGGCAGCACACTAGAAATAACCTATACCGGGCAGCGCTGACTTATCATGGAGACATTGAGAGGGCTTACCAAAAACTGACCGATGACGAGCTGCTTGGCAGGTCATGGGAATTGTGGAGGCCGATTCTTGCTATAGCTACTTGCGTGGGCGGCGACATCTACCAAAAAGTCAGGGAATTGGCCTTGCAGACGGAAAGCAGAAAAAAGGATATCGAGACCGAAGTCGTTGTCACACCGACCCTGCTCAAAGCCCTTTATGACCTGCTCGGTGGAGACGGTGTCGAAATGGATTATTACCCCATTAGGAGGATTAGTGAATATTTAGTGGCCTATGACTCCGATATTTTCGGGTGGCTTGGGGAAGACAAAAATAAGAACCGCAGGGGCAAGTGGGTAACCAACCAGCTGAGGATTGCAGGGGTATTAGCAGGAAAAACGGAGCAAATGAAGTTTGGAAGCGAGAATGTCAGGGTTTGCCTGCTGGACCGAAGCAAGATCAAGGAACTACTTGAGCGCCAAGGAATCCCAATGGAAGAGAAGGACAAACCGCGGAACGAACAGCCGTTCAAGACCCTTGAGGAACTAGCTGACGAGATACCTTTTTAGGAATCGGTTACTCGGTTACCAAAATGTTATTTGGCATTAAAGTTAACAGATTTAAAGTAACAGTCAAGTAACTGGCTCATTTTTTGCCCCTGTTACCTTTCGGTTACCATTTTAAAGCATGAGCTGTTAAGTTTAATACCTTTGGTAACCGAGTAACTATAAAGTTGTACATTCCCAAAATAACGCTTTACAATTAAATAGCTACACAATAACAGCTTGAAGCGGCTTATATTTTAGAGTATTCTAAAATAAGCGTCAGACCACTGTTATTGTGTAGCAACAAAAGCAGTTTCAGGTCTGGCGTTTTTGTTTTGTCGCTATTTCAAAAGCGTCAGGTCAGCTAAAAATATATGAACCAAAACACGAGTGACAAAAGCGCGTTTGCCTACATCAGAGTTTCCAGCGAGAGGCAAACCGAGGGGATGTCGCTGGAAGAACAGGCTCGGCAGACAAAATTATTTGCCGAGCGCAGGGATTTAGAAATCATGAAGCAGTTCACGGAAGTAGATAGCGCTTCCGAACTGAACCGCCCTATCTTCAGGGCCATGCTCGAAGAATTCAAAAAGTCGGGCGTCAAACATTTAATTTTCCATTCGGTTGACAGGAGCGCGCGCAATCCCTTTGACCAGGCGAAAATTTACGAATTAATCCAACAGGGATTTACTTTCCATTTTGTGGCAGAAAACTTGTCGACAGACAATCCCACGGCGCGCAGCATGATTTTAATAATGTACAACTTTATAGTTACTCG
>JAMCYA010000004.1 GCA_023473845.1 Patescibacteria group bacterium | reverse complement strand
CTCTAAGCCTAATTCATTTTCGTAAAAATCTAGGGCCCGAGTGGCGCAGCTCAGCGCAAATTTTGCCTGGTGCTTTTTTTCAGGCGTGGTAAACACCCTGACCAGTACTCCCCGCTTGCTCCGTGCTTCAATATATTCCAAGTCGCCGACCACAAACGCCAAAAGGTAGGTAGACATCTTGGGCGTAGGGGCGAACTCAACCACTTTATAGCTGGCATCATGCTCCGCGATTTTTGAAGGTACGGTATTGGAGACCGCCGTCATTTGTTTGGGAACAATCAGGGTAACATCAAACACGGCCTTAGAGGCTGGTTCGTCAAAACAGGGAAAAGCGCGCCGCGCATCTGTCGCTTCAAACTGGGTTGTGGCTAAATATTTTTCCCTGCCGTCATGTAAGTAGCGGCTGCGGTAAAAACCGCGCATCTTATCGTTCAGCACTCCTTTAAACTTAATAGAAAGTTCTGCCTTGCCTTTGGGTAAAACGCGGCGGAACTGCAAGACAACCGTTTCGCCCTCTTCGTTATACACAATGCTTTTAGCCGTAAACTGGCGCTTGCCGGAAGCAAACTGCGCACTTAAAATTTCCAGCTCCTTTGCGTGAAGGATAATTTGTTTGTCGCTTTTTTTAAGTTTGAGATAAATTGTTTCCTCACCCTGAAAGGCAAACCCTTCCAAATCGGGCTTAAGCATAAGCCTATAGCGTTCCGGGACGACATGGCCGGGCAAGCGGTGCTGGTTTTGCATATGCAGTTTAAAAAAGTAAATTTTTAGTTTCAGCCTCGGACAGTCCCCCGGTTTTCATCAAAAACTTCTTGTCCGAGCCTTTGAAAAAATGATTTCTGTCAAAACCCAGGAGTTTTGCCGCCGCTTCTATGTCGGGCAGATCCCTGCCTTCAATTTCCAGCCAAAACGGGACATTGTGGGTTTCGAAAGCCGGGCTTTCATTCAGCTCTACCAATTGCCCGGTTTTTAGCCGATAACTGGTCCGGAGTTTTTGGCGATGGCTATCCAGCTCTAAGCCTAATTCATTTTCAAAAAAATGGCGAAGCAGGGCAGGGTCCTTAAGCTCCACCTCCACTTCGGGCTTTTCTTCAATGTAGCCGTTTTCGTCGAGCTTTTCCAAACGGCGCTTGGCGGTAAAAATCCAGGTGCCCCCGTCGTTGCGAATCCTGACTGTGGCGTTGTCCATGTTGGAAGGAGAAACCAGCTCCAATTCATCCGCACTTTCGTTCACGTTAAAACCCAGCAAGGTTAAGGCACTTACAACTGTGTGGGTTTCAGGTTCGCCGTCCGGACCAAAGAAAGCCTCCATGGCAACGATGGCTTTTTTGCCGGATTTAAAATTCTCTCCCGCCGCAAAACGCAAGTCATCAATCATCCGGGTTTTCTCCACCAACTCCGCTTTTACTGCCTGCATCTGCGCGACAAAGTCGTCCCGGCTGCCAATGTACTTTATCTTGGTTTCCCGTTCAACCGGAAAACCGCCCTCTTTTTCAAAAGGCGGAAAACTTTTTTCCAAATGGTGCCCATGAATAAAATTAGGCAAAACTGTTATTCCTTTTTTACTGCTTCCGGCGCAGTACTTTCGTGGGGATGGTCATGCCCCTCATGGTTATGCTCATGTGGCTTTGCTGCCTGGCGCTCTTTCTCCAGTTTGTCTATTGCTTGGTTGATCTGAACGCCGTATTCTTTAATTTTTTCCTGTCCATTGACTAAAAATTCCGCAATCTGTTCTGGCTTGATGCTTAAAAGCATGCCAAGGCCGATTACGTGGGCGCTGGTGGTCCAAAGGTTGCGGTCAGTGACCTCCTGGCGCATCATCAATTCGTAAAGCACTTTTTCTGTTTTGGTGGGTTCCTTTTTTTTAAAGTCGTTTGCCATAATTGCCTGTTTAGTTAATTATTCTTTATATTCATCATAATGCTGCCCTTGTTTGATATTTCTAAGCGCTAGCCTAACGGGTGCAAACAGCGGCTCCGGGAGATCGTCCAAAGAAAACCAACCGACTGCCTCCACTTTGTCCGGTTCCATTGGCCGCGGGTCGCCGGAAAGAATGTCTGCCAAAAATATTATATCGACATACTGCTTGCCGTTTTTCCACTGTTCATCCAAACAAGTCAAAAATTTTAAATTTCCGACTTCGATCCCGAGCTCTTCGCGGGTTTCCCGAATTGCGGCTTGGGCTGGGGTTTCCCCAGCTTCCACATGCCCGCCCGCTGACCCCCACTGGCCGTCGCCCAACGCCTTTTTCTTCCTTTTTGCCAGCAGAGTCTTGCCATCCTTAATCACAATAACGCCTGCACCCACTCGGATTTGTTGCAAAGGTTCTTTCTCCATTTTTATAAGTTTGCTCCGTGGCATTTTTTAAACTTTTTGCCGCTGCCGCACGGACAAGGGTCGTTCCGGCCGACATTTTCAAACAGGGCCGGGTCAATTGCAGCTTTACTGCCCAAACTGACGGGCTCCGCTTTTGGCGTTTGCGGCGCCGCGCTCACCTGGACCGAAACTTTAAAAATGGAGAAAGAACCTTTGC
>JAMCYA010000049.1 GCA_023473845.1 Patescibacteria group bacterium | reverse complement strand
GCCTGATGAATCTGCTGCCCATCCTGCCGTTTGACGGCGGGCGCCTGATCCATGCATTTTTGGGTCTCCGTTCCCGGCCCGTGGCAAAGGTTTACGCCTATGCCACTCTGCCGTTTTGTTTGGTGATATTGGCATACTCCTTGTTCCAGGAGGTTTATGCCATTTTCGCCCGGTAGTCAAAGTAGTATTTCAACCTCAGTGCGCCGCCTTTGCGAAAGCAATAGCGGCGCTTCTGATTTTCGTGTAATATATATCAAAAGTTATGAAGAATTTTTGGGAAAAACTAAACAAGCCGTTCTTTGCCCTCGCGCCCATGGAAGAAGTCACGGATGTGGCGTTCCGCGAAATGTTCGCGCGCTACGGCAAGCCGGACGTTATGTTCACGGAGTTTGTCTGCGTGGATGCTTTAGTGCACCCGGAAGCGCGCAAAAAAATGGAAGTAGACTTGAAATTTACAGACAAGCAAAGGCCCATGGTGGCGCAAATTTGGGGCCGTTCGCCTTTGTTGTTTGAGGAAGCAGCCAGAATTGTGGCTTCCTTAGGTTTTGACGGCATTGATATTAACATGGGCTGCCCCCAGGACCGCGAAGTAAAATTGGGCGCGTGCGCCGCGTTAATCCAGACCCCGGCCCTGGCTGCGGAAATTATCAAGGCCACAAAAAAAGGCGCGCCGTCTTTGCCGGTCAGCGTCAAAACCCGGCTGGGCTATAACCACAATACCATTGAGACTTGGCTGAAACAGCTGTTGGCCGAAGAGCCCGCGGCCGTAACCATTCACGGCCGCACTAAAAAAGAAAAGTCCAAAGTGCCGGCCAATTGGGAAGAAATTAAAAAAGCCGTGCAGATCCGCAACAGCTTGGAATCCGCCACCTTAATTATCGGTAACGGGGACGTGAGGTCGCGGCAGGACGGTTTGGAAAAAATCCGCACTGCCGGAGTGGACGGCGTGATGGTCGGCCGGGGCGCTTTTGGCAATCCTTGGTTTTTTAGGGAAGACGGCTATGTGCCGCTGCCAAGGGAAAAATTGGCTGTCATGCTGGAGCATGCGCGCTTGTTTGAGGAGTGGCTGCCGGAAAAATCTTTTTATATCATGCGCAAGCATTTTAAAGCCTATGCCGCAGGCTTTGAAGGCGCCCCGGAACTGCGGGCGCGGCTGATGGAAACAAAAAGCGCGGCTGAAACCGCGCAGGTGGTGGAAGATTGGCAAAAGCAGCGAGAGTCGTAGGTTACTGCAAGTCGAGCTTTAACAGTTCGCTGTCATTTAGCACGTAAATAACTTTATTTTTTTCGTCCACTTCAAAATCCTTCGGATTGCTGAGCTGGTCGTTTTTAATAGTATAAAGCAGGTTGCCCGATTTGTCCGTAACGATTATCCGTTTGTTGGTTTTGTCCAGGATATAAACATCCTTGAAGTCGACTTGGGTAAGAATCCTGCCATCTCCGGAGAAAGGCTTCGAAAGGTAAGGCAGGTTGTATTCTGCGAGCTTGCCCGCCGAGTATTTAACCACCGCGTCGCGGGTAAGCAGGTAGATGCTGCCGTCAATAGCAAAATCCTGGGCCTGGCCGATTGCTGAAACGTTCTTTAGGGAGACAACCGGTTTTTGCAGCTTGTCAGCATTGATTAGAAAGCTGACCGCGTTATTTTGTGTTTTGTCCAGTACGTACGCCCGGTTGTTGGTCGGGTAGTATTTCAGGCCGCCAAAAGCGCTGGCAGCGGGCACGGACTGCGAAAAAGCCGGGCCCAGCGTGCTGTCTTTGGGCTTCCATACAAACAGCGAAGAGCCGTTGTAAATAACGGCCGCATCTTTGGTGGCGACTGCGGCCAGGATATTTTCCGCAGACTTTATGGCATTGTCCTGAATCTGGCCGCTGGCTTTGTTATAGCTGACAATCTGGCCGCCCGTTTCCGTGCCCAGAAAGTCCGGCAGGCGAATGAGCCGGTCTCCGGCTGAAAGATTGCCCAAAAGGGTAACCTTGACGTCTTTTACCCGGTCAATCTTGCCATTTAAGTCATTGAGCTGGCTGCCAACTTTCTGGTAAAGGTCGCGCGGCGCGTCTTTGGCGTTTATGGCCTGGTATTTGTCCTTGGCCTGCTGAATTAAATCCGTGGCCTGCTTTTGGTCGTTATAGACCAGCGCAGACTGGGCGTTGTTTAAAAGCTTTTGCGCCTCTTCCAGCTGCGCGGTCAGGCGTTCTGTGGTCAGCTTGGTATTTTTGACGTGAATTGCAATCCATAGATTCAGGCACAGCGCGGCCACTAGGACGACGATTGAAGCAAAGAAGATTTTTTTCGTTCCGCTCAGGGATTTAAAATAATCCGGGTTGAAGATTTTTTTGCCCGACCAGGCGAACCGGCCCAGGCCGGCAAATAGGGTCCCCGCTTTTTTTCCGAAAGTTTTGGTTTTGCCGCCCCAGGATTTGAGCCGGTCGGGCAGGGGCTGGCTGGGCAGGCGGACAGCGGGCGCGGCGGGCGCGATGCGTTTATTTTTCAGCATGAGCAGTTCCGCCAGGAATCTTTTGGGTTTTTCCAAAAAGCCTTCTTTGGGAGCCGGGGTTTCCACCAGGTAGCTTTCCAAATCCACTTCGTCACTGGGGGTTTGGCCGGGCTCAACCTGCAGGTTCATTAAAATGCCGAAGGCCACTTCGGGCCCGGCATTTATTTTTAAATGGTCAATAATGGTCTGCGTCGCAGGCAAAAAATCCATGGAGAGCAGGATGTTTTTTACCCGGTCTACGGACAAATAGTTAAACAGCTGGGTGGTGGAAAGGATAACCAGGTCATTCAGGCGGATTTTTCCGCTGGCGTAGCTTTCAAAAGTTTTTACCGGGCTGGGCTTTTCGGTGGAACAGGATATGTCCGTGAAGTCCTGGTCGCGCAGCATATAGGCAATGACTTTGCCGCAGCTGGCCACGGTGAGGGTGGTGTTGTCCTTGGCCGCCACAATGCAGTTGAGCTTGTTTATCCAGTGGGTCTGGCCCGTGGAGGCCAGCTTGCTGAGTTCGTCGTTAATGTAGCTGAGCGCATTTTCAAAAGTGCCCTCGCTGGAGTGCTGGCGATAGGCGCGCTTGAGGCTGGAGCCAATGGCCATGCAAATCCGTTCGCACGATTCCATTGCCGCCGGGTTGAAAAACGGCAATTCCGCCACCACATACAGCTCTACGTTGCTGGCCGGAGCTTTTTCCGCCATGACATATACGTAGCTTTTGGTTTGTTTGAAATTGCCTAAGGTTATTTTGGCGATTTGGCTTTCAAGTTCTTCCATAGCTTGATTTATTATACAACATTTATCCCCAAGTTCCAAGCCGGGACAAATATGCTATACTAAAAATGCCTATGTTGAAAGATATTCTTGAGTCCAAAAGCGAATCGGTAATTTTAGCCTTTTTCCTGGCCGCGCCGGTGCGCAGTTTTTCCGTGCCGGAAATTTCCAAGCGCCTGAGGCTGCCGCATTTAAAGGCGGCCCGGGCCTTAAACCGCCTG
This sequence comes from Patescibacteria group bacterium, assembly GCA_023473845.1. Lineage (GTDB taxonomy): Bacteria > Patescibacteriota > Doudnabacteria > UBA920 > UBA920 > JAMDEL01. Next base: position 10,482 of record JAMCYA010000049.1, on the reverse strand, counting down.
GCCACTGCCGGCCCGTTGAAGTCTTTTTCCAAAAAAGGCAAAAAATACTACTTACTCAACCAAAAGTACCAATTACTGCCGGAGATAAAGAATGCCCTGGTCAAATACTTCCCCAAGTACCAGGACGAACTGTTTGCCGCTGTCCGCCAGCTCGGCAGCATTAGAGCCGCTTTTCTTTCGGGTATTTTTACCGGCATGCCGGAGCTGCCCGTAGATTTACTGCTGGTGGGGCGGGTAAATTTGCAGAAACTGGACCAGTTTTTAAAAGGCGCCCACAAGATGATGGGGCAGGAGATAAATTACAGCATCATGACTCCGCAGGAGTTTGTACTCCGGCGGGACACCTTTGATAAATTTATCCGGGATATTTTTGACTATCGCCATATCGTCGTATGCGACGACTTAAAAAAAACTGATAAATAAATTTTTATGTCCGAAATCCAAAACCTTTACCTGACATTCTTAAGTAATTTTCCCGCCACGCTCCGGCCGATTATTTCCCTGGGCCTGGCGCTACTGGTCGTGTATTCCGTGTTTAAAGTTATAAAAAAGGATTTTGTCTATATTATTGCCTTGGTTATCCTCCTGCCCGCTTCCGTGCCCATTTTAAAAAGCGTGTGGGAAGGCGTGGTGTACTTCGTGAAATTTCTGCTCAATATAAAGTAAGCCAGATGCTATGAGCGAAAGAATCCATAGCCCAGCGCCCGAAGCTCCCGTGACCGAAAGGCAGGCGGAAGTCAGGAGCGCTTTTATTTCGGGGTTTGGAGATTTCCTGCGGGCGGAATGCCGAAAGGGGAACCTGACCGACAATGAGCTGGGGAGCCGCCTCAAAAGGCTGGATGACTGCCAAAATTTTGAACAAATGATAAACTTGGCCGAAGAGCTGGGCTATGGCGATGCGGAGCTTAGGCCGTATATTGCGCGAATTTACAACAAGAAGGATTTTTACGTTTTCATGGCGGATGCAATGGACGTTTTAATCCAGCACGGCTTGCCTCCCAGCCGGTGGCCCAAAAAACCGACCCGGGAAAAGTACTATGCTTTGGCCAAAGAATTGGGAATCAGCCGGGAAGATTTCGACAAACAGCTGGCGGCCAAAAAATAGGTAAAAACAGTTGTGGATAACTTCAGGGTAAACGACAGTTTACCCTATTTTTATGGTATTGCCACTTGGTGAACGATTGTATACTATATAGATACCACTAATACACATTTAATTTTATGCCCAAAGAAATTACTGACAGACAGAAAGAGCTTTTACGCTACATTGTGGAGCAGATCCGGGAGTACAATTTGCCGCCCAGCGTTTCGGAGATGGCCGAGTTCCTCAAGGTGAAGTCCAAAAATGCGGTGGCCAAGCTCCTGGACGCCCTGGAAGCCGCGGGCGCAATCCGCATGAGCGGCAAGGCGCGGGGCATCGAGGTCTTAAACAGTTTGGGACTTTCTTTAGAAAAGGGCCTGGTCAGCGTACCGGTTATCGGCAACGTGCAGGCCGGCAGTCCGCATTTGGCCGAAGAGCACGTGGAAGAATGGATTAACCTGCCTACCAACCTTATCCGCGGGCGCAGGGATGTGTTTCTGCTCAAGGTGCGCGGTGACAGCATGATTAACGCGGGCATTTATCAGGATGACCTGGTAATTGTCAGGCCGACCAAAGATGTAAAACATAACGATATCGTAGTTGCGCTTCTGCACGACGAAGCGACCGTAAAAAGGTTTATTCAGATAAAGAACAGGGCTTACCTGAAGGCGGAGAACCCCAAGTTCAAAGATATTTATCCCAAGGAAGAATGGATGATTCAGGGCAAAGTGGTGGGCGTAATCAGGCAGCTGGAGTAGCTATGAGCTATATTGGAACCATAATCGCGGAAAGCCTTTTTGATACCAGCATATTGGGCAAGATTAATATCCTGTCCACCAAAGTTGAGCCTGTGACGGAAAAACACCATACGCCCTGGCTCACAAGCAGTGGACCTTGCACAAAATTGAGATACCCGAAGGCCAGGCCAGGGAAATTGCCCAAAAGCTCAGCTTGTTTTTGGACTACAGCCATAAAAGCGCCTGGTATGCGGATTTCAAAAACGAGAAAAACCACTACATTATTTTCAAAGACAAAATTTTCCTCATTGGCAGGCAAGACCGGCAAGGCTTTGAGGAGGCCAAGGCTTACGGTATAAGTTTGGGTATTCCTGAGTACCAAGTAGATTTTCCAAAAAACATGTAATTTAAAATGTATGTCAGAAATGCAAAAAGCAAAACTGAATATCCTGTCCGAGCTTAAACGGCTCTGTGCACACTGCGCCTGTGGTTCGTCCAAGGCCCACCGCTGCCCGGTGCAGGAAATTGCTTTGCGCATCGAGCACTTAAACGGCGTGCCGCTTATGGTTAATAGTGAATTCAAAGGCGTGCTCTGGGGCAGGATGTAAGCGTTTGCATGTTAAAAGCTCCGGCTTAAGCCGGAGCTTTTAATTAATGGACAGGTTTTTTTTTCGGCAAGATCGACTAGTATCATCAGCAAAAACAGTCCGGCTACAATAAAGCCAATTATGTCGCCGCTGTCGGGGAAGGCATAAACGCACGGCTTGTAGGCAGTAGTGCAGTTGAGGAGCAGGCCGATTTCGTCAGCAAATAAACCCATGCCAAAACCAATTAACCCCGCAGCTCCTCGCAGGGTCTTCGGGCCTTCGCCCAGAAGGGACAGCAGGCCGCCGCCTACCAGCAGTAAAGTACCAAAATAAAAATGGTGAATATGATAACCGCGAATGTAGATGCTGTTGCCAATAATCAAAGACCAGGAGCGGGCAGCGGCAAAGGCAATTAAAAAAACCAACAACACGATATACAGCAGCTGTTTTTTAAATGGTTTGGGGTTTAATACAGACTTGAGCAAATAATAAGGGTTGGTCATATGGTTATTTTAATTTTAGCATTTTTTCTACAAAAAAACCCGCACTCTGCGGGTTTTTTTGGTAGCGCATAAGGGAATTGAACCCTTGTTCCAGCGCTGAGAACGCTGTGTCCTAGCCACTAGACGAATGCGCCATGGCAAGTTGCCAGTAAAGTTTAGCACAGCTTTTTGTTTTTTTCAAGACTTTATGGCATAATAGAGGGGAAGATTTGGCTGAAGAGAAATAAAAATGCAAAAAAAAGATAAGTTAAAATTCCCGCCCGGATTTTTGTGGGGCTCGGCAACCAGCGCCCACCAAATTGAGGGTAATAACAAAAATAGCGACTGGTGGGCCTGGGAGCACAGCTATTTGCGCGTGCACAGCCTAAAGCGCCAGGGTAACAACCCCGAAGATTTTATGAGCGGCATGGCCGCAGACAGCTGGCATAAGTTTGAAGAGGATTTTAGTATTGCCCAGGAGCTGGGGCAGAACGCCCATCGGCTATCCGTGGAATGGGCTAAAATTGAACCTAAAGAAGGGGAGTTCAACGAGGCGGCGCTGGACCACTACGAAAAAGTTTTCCAGTCTGCCAAATTCCACGGGTTAAAGCTGTTTGTTACCCTGCATCACTACACGGTGCCTCTGTGGTTTGCCAAGAAAGGCGGTTTTGAAAGTAAGCACAATATCGACAGTTTTGTCCGCTACGGCATGAAAGTTGCGGAGCGCTTGGGAGAATATGCGGACTTTTGGATTACCTTCAACGAGCCAGAACTGTATTCCATTTTGCCGTTTTTGACAGGCAAGTACCCTCCCCAAAAACGGAGCCCCTGGACGGCTTATAAAGTGGCCAGAAATTTAATTAAGAGCCATAATATTTTAAGCCAAAAATTAAAACTGCAGACCGGCAAGCCGGTGAGCATTGCTTTCCATATTTCCGACCTGCAGCCCGAGAACATCTGGTCGATTTTTACGACCAACCTGCTGCACTATTTTGCCAACGAGTATTTTTTAAAGCGCACGCTGGCGGCTTGCGATTTTATTGGTGTGAACTATTACAACCATCATCACGTGGGCTTTCTGGGGCCGCGCAAACACAGCCATAGCGGCCACGAAGAAACCGATGTGGGCTGGGGCATTCATCCCGACGGCATTGAGCGTGTCTTGCTCAGCCTAAAAAAATATCAGAAGCCGATTTATATAACTGAAAACGGCCTGGCGGACGCCAAGGACACCAAGCGGGAAAAATTTATTGTGGACCATTTATACTTTGTGCACCAGGCGATTGAACAGGGAGCGGAAGTTAAGAGTTATTTGTACTGGTCACTAATTGATAATTTTGAATGGACTGAAGGGTTTAATCCGAAGTTTGGCCTTGTGGCAATCGATCGGCAGGACATGTTCCGGCGCCGTGTTAGGCATAGCGCCTTAAAGTTTGCCGAAATTTGTAAAAACAACTATCTGGAGCGTTAAGCAAAGATGGTTACATTTTTAATTATTGCGCAGTATTTCGTAGCGGCCACGGTCGACGTTTTCGACAAGTTCCTAATTTCCAAAAGAAAGCTCGAGCCATACGCCTACACTTTTTTTACCGTGGGTCTGGGTCTGTTGTATTTGGCCATTTGGCCTTGGGTGTACCAGCCTTTACCCTGGCATGCCATAGTCCTGAATCTGGCTTCGGGCATGGTGTACGTTTTAACCATGTTCGTATTTTTCAAGGCCTTGGCCCAGGGCGAAGTTAGCCGGGTTATTCCCTTTGTGTTTGGCTTGGTGCCGGTGTTCGACATGTTCTTTGTCTGGCTGACCGGCCGCAATGCGCTTTCTCTGACGGAGTTCGCCGCTTTTTGCCTACTGTTACCCGGGGCCCTGCTGATTTCCTACCGCAAAGAAAATTTTAGCGCTAAGCATATCGGTACAAAGATTTTAGCCTCTTTCTTGTTTAGTTTTTATTATCTGGTTTGGCAGTACGGCAGCCAGTCTGGCAGCTTGCTAAACCATTTAATGTGGGACCGCTTGGCGGCCGGAGGAATTTTGTTTCTGCTGCTTTTCCTACCGTCATTTCGCCGGAAAGTTTTCAATTCTGGCCAGGTGCCGAAAAAAACGCAGACAACTTGGCTGTTTTTGCTAAAGCAGGCAATCGGCGGATTGAATTTTATTTTTTTCAGCTGGCTGCTGGTGGCGGGCAAAATCCCGTTGGTTAGTGGTTTGGAAGGCTTCCGTTATCTGTTTTTATTTTTGGCGAGCCTGTTTTTAAGCCGGAAGTACCGGCATATTCTGGACGAGGAAACCAGCCGGCGCACAATTGGCATAAAATTGACCGCCTTGGGATTGATTTTTTTGGGCACTTTAATTCTATTTGTTTTTTAGCATGAAAAAATTTTTAAAAATTTTGGCTGGCCTAGTTTTGTTAGTTTGGCTGCTGTGCTTTATTTTGACGCTTTATGCCGGGCCCAAGGCAAAAAAAATCGAATATGGCGCCACTTTCAGCTACCCCTATGCTGAAAGTCTGGGGCTGGACTGGAAAGCAGCTTATATGGCGGCTTTGAAGGATTTGAATTTAAAGTACTTGCGCTTGTCCGCGTATTGGGACGCAACCGAACCCAAGCAGGACAGTTACGATTTTTCCGCGCTGGATTTTCAGCTGGCCGGAGCCCGAGAACACGGAGTAAAAGTTTTGCTGGCCGTGGGTCGCCGTTTGCCCCGTTGGCCCGAGTGCCACGACCCCGCTTGGATTAAAGACATGCCGAGCGCTTCGGTGCAGAACGCCCAATTGTCTTATATTGAAACTGTGGTGAGCCGCTATGCCAGTCGGCCTGAGATTGTGGCTTGGCAGGTGGAAAATGAGCCTTTCTTGGGTAGCTTCGGCATTTGTCCCCAGCCTGACCCTGCTTTTTTGGATAAGGAAATCGCTTTGGTTAAAAGCATTGACCCTTCCCGGCCAGTGTTGGTGTCTGACAGCGGCGAGCTTTCCCTGTGGATAAAATCCGGGCAGCGGGGCGATTTATTTGGCACCACTTTGTACCGGTTTGTCTTTTCCGACGTATTTAAAAGATACTGGGTAAACTATATTCCGTATTGGTTTTACCGTGTGAAAGCCGGCTTGTTGCGGCTGCTCCACCCCGGCAAACCAGTCATGATTGTCGAGCTGCAGGCCGAGCCCTGGACCACCAAGGGCATTCTGAATACTCCCATCGAGGAGCAGTTTATGACCATGAGCCCGCAAAAGTTTGATACAATGATAAGTGTGGCCCGCTCTACGGGTTTTTCGCCCCAGTACCTTTGGGGTGTGGAATGGTGGTATTGGATGAAGCAGCAGGGCCACCCTGAGTTTTGGGACCGGGTCAAACAATTAAACCAATAAAGCCATGAAAAAAACAATCGGCTTGGATATTGGCGGCACCAAGATTACCGGCGTTGTCTGGGACGGCAAAAGCATTGTCAAGGAACTGACAATTGTCACCCCTAAAACGCTTTTCGAATTCCGCCATAATTTGGGCAAATTGGTGAATTTTCTCAGAGGCCGGGACAGGATAGACCAGATTGGTATTGGCATGGCCGGCTTTGTGGATAAAAAAAACAAACTGGTGCTGGCTTCGCCGAACATCAGGTACATTAAAAATTTTTCTCTACAAAAGCAGTTTAAAGAACTCGGCTTTAAAAAAATCGCGGCTGACAACGATGCCGGGTGCTTTTTAAGAGCCGAGGTTCTTGCCGGGGAAGCAAAACCTTTCAAGCATGCTGTGGGGCTAATATTCGGCACGGGCGTGGGCGGGGCTTTCTTTTTTGACGGCCGGCCGTACCGGGGCGCTGACAATTTAGGCGGCGAAGTGGGCCGGTTGTTCGTGGGCGGCAGTCCCAGCTGGGAAACGGAATACCAAAAAAGCAGGGACCAGCGCGATTTTAAGCGCCTTGCCCAGCTGACTGCCAACGGCCTGTTCATGTTGGTGCAAATTTTAAATCCCGAGGTTTTTGTTTTAGGCGGGGGCGTGGCTGTAAAAGAAGGCGGCAAGTTTTTGCCTGCAGTCAAAAAAGATTTAAAGCGCCGTTTGCTGGACAGGCAGCGGGTGCCGGAGATTTTGATTTCAAAATTAAACAACGCTGGGGCCGTAGGGGCAGCGTTACTTCTAAAATAAACATGAAAAAAATCATCATTGTCCTGGGTTTAGTATCGCTGCTTGCGGCTGGCTGCCAGAAAGTGGTTTTAAAACATGAAACTCCCTCCAGCCCACAAGCGTCATATGAGCAGTTGCCAAAATAAAAAAACTCCCCGTTCCCCGGGGAGTTTTTTTATGGTTTAAGCTTCGTCATCCTCCTCATCATCGTATTCTTCTTCCGTGGCGCTTTCCGCTGCGGCGAGAGGCTCAGGTTCGGGGGCGGGGTTTTCTGCGGCCGTGGGTTGTGCAGCGGCTAAGGCTTCGTTTTCCAGAGCCGGGGTTTCGGGTAATTTAATTTGGCCGACCAATTCTTCAAAAGACGGCAGCTCTTTTACAGAGCTAAGGCCCAAGTGCTGCAAGAATTCGGTGGTGGTCTGGTAGTACAGGCTGCGGGCATCCCGGGGATTGGAGATTTTTTCTATTAAACCCCGCATCAGCAGATGCCGGAGGCTGTATTGCGAGTTTACCCCGCGAATCGCCTCAATCTCCGCCTTGGAAATGGGCTGGCGGTAGGCAATAATGCCCAGGACTTCCACGGTGGCGTCGGTCAGTTTTTCGCGCAGTTCCGCATTGAGGAAATTTTTAACCTGCGTGGAGTTGCGGGTGTTGGTGGACATCTGGTAGGTGCCGTTGCTTTCCAAAACTACAATTCCGCTGTCCTTCCGTTCCAAAATAAGCGTTTCCAGTCCCGCCTGGACCGCTTCCGGAGGCTCCTCCAGGAATTTTGATAGTTCTTTTAGGCTTAAGGGTTTGCTGGCAATAAAGAGCAGGCTTTCTAGTACGGACTTTAAATGTTGCGGTTCCATAGTATATACAGGCCGATAATAATTAAAATGGCGGCGTAAATAATTATTTGAAACTTGGGTCCGAAAAGGCTGCGGGGAATTTTTTGCGAAGGCGGCATTTTTAGCCAGCCATTTTTAAGCAGGAAGCCCATAGTACGGTCGTAGACGTTCTCGATTGCCAGGCTGCCGTAGCAAACCCCCGCTAATATAAGCAACAGGCCAATCATGGATTTACTCATTGGGTTCCGCCTCCCGGTATTCATACTTTTTAATCACCACATCGGCAAACAGGACTTCCTGGTCAGCGGTAAAAATCCGCTGCTTGATAAGCTCCAAGAGCGCCAGGAAAGTTATAATTACCTCGGATTTATTTTTGGCATTTTTTATCAGGTCAGAAAGCCGGGTCTCGACCTGCTGGCTCAGATTTTCTTTGAGCAAAGCAATTTTTTCCTGGATGGAAATGGCTTCTTTAACTTTTGCTTTTGGCAGGTTATCCAGCTCCTTAAGGCCGTGGAGTACTTTTAAAATGGAGGCGTGCAGACTTGCGGCGTCCAGAGTCGGATCGGGGAAAAAATTAATCTTTTGTTCAAAAGTCAGCGTTCGGGTAAAGCCCTGCCGTCTGCGGTTGTCTAGCTTTTTCAAGTGCCGGCCAACTTCCTTGAATTTTTTATACAAAATCAGCCGGGATTCCAGGTCGGCGGCGGACTCGCCGTCGTCTTCTTCGCCCTGAATTTCCAAGGAGGGCAGGATGGCTTTGGATTTAATCACCAGCAGTTTGGCCGCAATGGACAAAAAATCGGCCAGAACAGTGGGGTCCAGGCTTTCCAGCTGTTTGATATATTGTAAAAACTGCTCCGTGACTTCGGCCAGGGCAATAGTGGTAATATCCAGCTTCCTATCCTCAATCAGGGAAAGCAGCAGGTCCAGCGGGCCTTCGAATTGTTGGAGCTTGATTTTGTCCATTATTTTTTGGCTTTGGCAAAAGCGCCTTTGACGGGCCGGACCAGTTTTTCAAAGTCTTTAATGGCCAGTTCCACGCTATGCGTGTAGGAGCCCGCCGAAGCCACCAGTTTTTTGGTTTTGGCCAGGCTTTTGTCCAGGAGGGTCTGCAGTTTGTATATTTGGCCAAAAGGATGCAGCAGCCCGACCTTGGTTTTAAGATATTTGGTGATGTCTTTTTCTGAGGCCATGGAAACTTTTTTGGCCTTGAGGGCTTTTTTAATGCCCGCAAAATCTACGTATTTGCCCGCGGGCAGGACAATCAGCACGAAATCTTTATCCGCCTTGATCAAAACAACTTTAGCGATTTCGCCAAGTTTCTTTTTGGTCGTCTGGGCCGCATCGTGGGCGGTGTAGACCAGCTTGTGTTCCAGAACCTTGAATTTTATTTTAGATTGCTCCAGCAAACGGGTGATTGAATTTTCAAAAACTTTCAGCGGTTTTTGAATTACGTTCTTTTGTTTTTTCATGTTTTTTTTCTTGGCCATGGTTTTGGTTTATTTATCCTTTTTTGGCAGATCAAGTTTTATATGAAGCTCCTTGAGCTGTTTTTCCTCCACGGTGCCGGGCGCGCCCATCATTACGTCTTCGGCGCTGCCGTTTTTGGGGAAAGCAATGACTTCGCGGATGTTGGGCTCGTTTTCTAGAAGCATGAGCAAGCGGTCTATGCCCGGGGCAAAGCCGCCGTGGGGCGGCGCGCCGAACTCAAAAGCGCGAATCATGGCGCCGAATTTTTCATCCACCACTTCTTTGGAATAGCCGACAATTTCAAAAGCCTTGTACATAATCTCCGGGTTGAAGTTCCTAATGGCGCCCGAAGACAGTTCCAGACCGTTGGCAATAATATCGTATTGGTAAGCGCGAATGGACAGCGGATCCTGTTCGTTTAAAGCCTTAAGGCCGCCCTGGGGCATGGAAAACGGGTTGTGCATGAAGTCGATCTTTTTTTCCTTGTCGTTGTATTCGTACATAGGGAAATCCGTAATCCACGCCCAGGCTACCACACCCGGGTCTTTGAGGCCGAACATGTCGCCCAGGGTGGAGCGGAGTTTGCCCAAAACTTTGTTGACTACGTCTTTATGGTCAGCTCCGAAAAAAATAATGTCCCCGGTTTCAGCTTCGGTTCCGGAAATGATAGACTGCTTTTCTTCTTCGGAAAGGAATTTTAAAATGGGGGATTTGACGCCGTCTTCAGCCATAACAATGTAGGCCAGTCCGCCCGCGCCTTCCTTTTTCACCATTTCCGTGAGCTCGTCAATCTGGCTGCGGGTTAAGCGCGCGCCGCCTTCGCAACAGATCGCCTTAACCACACCACCGCCTTTAATCGCATTGCTAAATACGGAAAAAGCGGTCTGTCTCAGCTCCTCGGTCAGGTTGACCAACTGCATGCCAAAGCGCAAATCCGGACGGTCGGACCCGTATTTTTCCATGGCTTCCAGGTAAGGGAGGCGGGGAAAGGGCTTGTGCATGCATTTTTTGTCCGCGAATTTTTCCGTCAGTTCGACAAAGAGCGGTTCCATCTCCTGGAAGACCACTTCATCCTTGTCTGCAAAAGCGATTTCCAAATCCAGCTGGTAAAATTCGCCCGGGCTCCTGTCGGCTCTGGGGTCTTCGTCCCTAAAGCAAGGCGCGATTTGGAAATATTTGGGCACGCCGCCG